>NZ_SRLW01000191.1:0-19591 GCF_006518215.1 Myxococcus sp. AB025B | reverse complement strand
CCCCCGCTCCGGGCGCTGTCGATTTCCCGTGGCCGCTCTCCGGGTATTTTCGCGCCAATTAAAGACATTTTACATACAGACTTCCCATTGGTGCATCCATGTCTCACACACCGGCCCGCATGAGCTTCCGCCTGGGCAGGGATTGACTCTGGTTGAATCATTCGAGTATCCAATGAATCACCAACTTCCCTGGAGTTGACAATGATTGGCAGCGTCGCGAAGAGGAATGGTCGTCTGGCCGTGGTCGCGGGTGCACTGTTGAGCCTGGCCGCGTGTCGCGGAGACGAGGCTCCGGAGGCGGAGGCCCCGGCGGACACCACGGAGCAGGTCGCGGCGCACCGCGGCTGCGCGGCGGAGGAGCCGTCGATGGAGGAGCGTCAGGCCATCGACGCGTTCCTGGCCTCGCGCAAGGGCGAGCTGCGCGCGGTGGGCTCGGTGACGGTGCCGACGTACTTCCACGTCATCAACAAGGGCACGGGCATCGCGAACGGTGACCTCCCCGAGTCGCAGATCAACGCGCAGATGGCGGTGCTGAACGCGGCCTACCAGAACACGCCGTTCCGCTTCGTGCTGCAGGGCATCACCCGCACCACGAACTCCAAGTGGTACGCGCTCAAGAGCGGCAGCGCCAACGAGCGCGCCATGAAGAAGGCCCTGCGCCAGGGTGGCAAGGAGAGCCTCAACATCTACTCGGCGAACCTGAGCGGCGGGCTGCTCGGCTGGGCGACGTTCCCCTCCAGCTACGCGTCCAACCCGCAGCAGGACGGCGTGGTCATCCTCTACAGCAGCGTCCCCGGCGGCACGGCGGCGCCCTACAACGAGGGTGACACGGGCACGCACGAGGTCGGCCACTGGCTGGGCCTGTACCACACGTTCCAGGGCGGCTGCACCGGCGCGGGCGACAGCGTGAGCGACACCCCGGCCGAGGCCTCGCCGGCGTACGGCTGCCCCACCGGCCGCGACACCTGCTCGGGTGGCGGTCTGGACCCCATCACCAACTTCATGGACTACACCGACGACAGCTGCATGAACACCTTCAGCGCCGGCCAGGTCACGCGCGCCGACGACATGGCGGCGGCGTACCGCTAGTCGCACCGTCCGACAGACCGAAAAGTCGGACCCGACGCCGGGGTCTCCCACGTGGAGACTCCGGCGTCGTCCGTTACAATCGCCACATACCCACGCGACATCGGGCGGCTTGAGTACGCACCATCCCGAGCGGTCCGAAGTGTCCTGGGGGTGGTCGATGTCCCTGTGGCAGACCTGCCGTACCGATGTGTCCCGCGCCGTGTTCCTGGCCCTCGCCGCCTGCCTGCTGGTGGCGGCGTCGACGTATGCCGCCCTGCGGGAGCGTCCCCGCGCCGAGGCCTGGGCCGAAGCGGTGGCCCGCGCCCCGCTGACGGACCTGTCCGCGCATCACCAGGCCCTGGTCGACCTGTGGCGACGCCCCTCGAGCCCGGCGCAGTGGGGGCAGTGGCTGGTGGACGGGAGCGTGTGGCAGCTGCGCCGGCTGCAGCCCCGGGCGTGGGTGGAGCAGCTGCTGACCTCGGGCGCTCGCGCCGAGCGGAACTAGACTGGACCCATGGCCTCGTCACCCGCCTCCGCCATCGAAGTGCTCCTCATCGAGGACGACGCGCACCTGGCGCGGCTCACCGCCGAGTACCTGGAGCGCCAGGGCGTGAAGACCTGCCTCGCTCGGGATGGAGAGCAGGGACTGGTGGAGGCCTCGCGCCGCGCCTTCGACGCCATCCTCATCGACATCATGCTGCCCCGGAAGGACGGGCTCACCGTGTGCCGGGAACTGAGAGAGCGCTCGGCGGTGCCCATCCTCATGCTCACCGCGCGCGGAGAAGAGGCGGACCGGGTGATGGGGCTGGAGCTGGGCGCGGATGACTATCTGCCCAAGCCCTTCTCGTCGCGGGAGCTGCTCGCGCGCATCCAGGCCCTGGTGCGCCGCAGCCGGGGACACCTGGGCCCCACGCGCGACGTGGTCCGCGTGGGCGGCCTCTCGCTGAGCCGCGGCGCCATGCGCGCCTCATTGAACGGACAGGCGCTGGCGCTCACGCGGCACGAGTTCACGCTGCTCTTGGGGCTCGCCGAGCGGGCGGGCCGGGTGCTGTCCCGGGAGCAGCTGCTGGAGCTGGCGAAGGGCGGCGACCCGGACGGCCCCGTGGACCGGGCCATCGACGTGCACGTGTCCAGGCTGCGCCAGAAGCTGGGAGACGACGCGCGCAACCCGCGCATGCTCAAGACGGTGCGAGGCGTGGGGTACGTGCTGGAGCAGGGCGAGGAGTCATGAAGCTCTCCGAGCACCTGCGCCCGCGCCGGATGTTCTGGCGCATCTACCTGTATGGCCTGCTGATGCTGGGGGGCTCCGTGGTCGCCCTGGGCATCGTCGCCGAGGCCATCGAGGCCCAGGGCGGAGGGCGCATCAAGGAGCTGGACCACAAGCTGGAGCAGGTGGTGAAGCTCGCGCCGACGGATGCTCCCGAACTCCCGTCGCTGATGCAGTCCATCGTCGCGGAGCACGGGCACCACATCACCCTGTTCGACGTCCAGGGGCGGTTGCGGCGGAGCACGGCGAATCCTCCCCCGCGCATGCTCGATGAGACCGAGTGGCAGACCATCCGGCTGGGCTACAGCTGGATAACACGCGAGGGGACCCTGTTCTGGGTGACGCTCACGTGGCGAGGCTCGACGCTGGATGGCTACATGCTCCGCGAGGCCTCCGCGACCCGACGCAGCTACATGTTCCTCGGGCTCGTCATCACCGTCGTCCTGCTGGTGCTCGCGCTGCTGTCCATTCCGCTCGCGCGCGCCATCGCGTCTCCGCTGGAGCGGCTGACGAAGGTGGTGGGCGAGTTCGGCCAGGGGCGACTGTCCGCGCGCGCGAACCTGAAGGGACGCAACGAGGTGGCGATGCTGGGCCGCGCCTTCGATGAGATGGCGGCGCGCAAGGAGGCCCTCATCCGGGGACAGAAGGAGCTGATGGCCAACGTCTCCCACGAGCTGCGCACGCCCCTGGCGCGCCTGGGCGTGACGCTGGACCTGGTCGAGGACGGCCAGCCCGAGGAGCTGGCGACCCGGCTCCCGGAGCTGCGTCGGGACATCGGCGAGCTCCAACAGCTGGTCGACGGGGTGATGCAGATGGCGCGGCTGGACCTGGAGACGAACCAGGCGGGACAGCCAGGGCCGCGCGTCCAGCGGGTGAGCGTGTCCCTGCCGGACTTCCTGCGGGACACCGCCGAGCGCTTCCAGCGCACCGCGCCCGAGTGCCCGCTCGCGCTGGAGCTGCCCGAGACGCTGCCCACGCTGGAGGTGGACCCGGTGCTGGTGCGCCGCGCGCTCCACAACCTGCTCGACAACGCGCGCAAGTACTCGGAGCCGGGGAGCGCCGTGACGCTGCGGGCCGAGGAGGACGGAGACACGGTGCGGCTGGAGGTCGAGGACCGGGGCATCGGCGTGAGCGCCACGGACCTGCCGCAGCTCACCACGCCCTTCTTCCGCACGGACCGCAGCCGCGCGCGGGAGACAGGCGGCGTCGGGCTGGGGCTCACGCTGGTGCGCCGCATCGTCGAGGCGCACGGCGGCACGCTGTCGTTCCAGCACGCCACCGAGAAGGGGACCCGCGCGACGCTCGTGTTTCCGAAGTCGCCAGGCCTCCAGTCCGCGGCCTGAGGTCAGAGGCCCTTCTTCTGCCGCAGCGCCTGTTCGACCTCGGGGAGGGATGGGCCGCTGCCCGTCCGCACATGGGACCAGGTCTTGTGCGCATCCAGGACCCCACCCCGGATGACCTCGGGGACGAAGGTCTGCGGGTGATGCGACGGGTCGCCGACATCGACGTCCGGTGTGAAGGACTGCCAGCCCTTGCCTCCCACGATGAGCGCGCGGTAGGCCTCGGGCACCGAGCGAGGCTTGCCAGCCTTGGCCCAGATGGCCGTGTTCGAGTCGAGCACCACGGCCCTCGCGGCGAGCGTGCTGCTCGTGCCCAGGCTCGCCTCCGAGTCACCACCCGTGCCGACGATGACTCCGGACGCCACGACGTCACCGTCCACCGAGACGCGCGCGCTGCTCTCGAAGCGGATGTTGCGGGCCTGGAGCTGGCCCGTGATGAACAACGTGCTGACCGCGTAGTCGTCCGTCGTGCAGACGAGGTCACCGGTCGTCACCAGGTCACCGTCGATGACCAGCACCCAGGGCCCATCCCCCGTCGTCAGGTCGTGGTCCACGTGGAGGCCGCCCTCGAGGAGCCGAGGCCTGGGCTCCTCGCTCACCAGCGTGCGGTTCTCCATCAGCCAGTCCCGCATGTCGTGGCCCTTGAAGCGCTCCGCGAGCTCTTCGAAGGACACCTCCCGCCCCATCCCGTCCAACGTCTTCGCATCCATTCCTACTCCCCATCCACGTCGCGAGGCGCCGGGCGCTTCTTCCCATAGGCCGCCTCGAGAATCGCATCGCTGCGCAGGCCGCTCGCCTTCGCCGCCTCCACGTCCAGCCCCTCGCCATGTCCCCGTCCGCGTCCCTCGAACACCAGCACGCTCCCGTTGAACGAGGCCGTGCGCGGACACGACGGCAGCTTCAACCCCGAGCGCAACAGCTCACACGGCAGCGAGCGCCCCTCCTCGTACGTCGCCGTCCCATCGCGCTCGGTGAGCAGGTAGTTCACCCGACCCGCCTCGAAGCGCAGCGACACCAGCCCGCGCCCGAGCAGCCGCTCCACCTCTCCGCGCGGGCGCTCCTGCTTCCACGGCTCCTCGCCGCCCTGCGAGAAGAGCAGCCACTCCTTCCACTTCAGCGCGGGCATCCCCAGCGCCTTCGCGTCCTCGCGCTGCACGCGCACCGTGCCCCGGAAGGCCTGACAGTGCGTCGTGTCACAGACGGCGCGGCCCGGGTGTCGACTGTGCCGCTCGTTGTGCGCCACCACGCGCGCCAGCGCCACGCGCGGCTCGCCCTTCAGCGTCACGTCCTCCGCCGCCACCACGCCCGCCGTGTACTGCAGCCGCGTGGTGCGGAACACGAAGTCCGAGCCCCGCCGCGCCTTCATCGCGCTCGGTGACGTGGGCACGCCCTCGGGCGGCCGGTACGCCGGCGGGGGCGACCAGGTGAACACGCCCGCGTAGTCGCGCCCCTCCTCCGGCCCCTTCGGGAAGCGCACGCGCCACGGCGCGCCCAGACACACCGCCGCGCCCTTC
This sequence comes from Myxococcus sp. AB025B, assembly GCF_006518215.1. Classification (NCBI taxonomy): domain Bacteria; kingdom Pseudomonadati; phylum Myxococcota; class Myxococcia; order Myxococcales; family Myxococcaceae; genus Myxococcus; species Myxococcus sp. AB025B. The sequence continues at coordinate 14,402 of NZ_SRLW01000191.1, read as the reverse complement.
GTCGTCAACGTCTCCAGCCGCGTCCACTCCACCGGCGAGGGCTTCGGCATTCCACCGTCCACCGAGAACCCCACGCCCGGACACCGCGCCTCCACCTCCCGCGCGGGCACCAGGCCCAACACCTGCACCCGCGCCGCCTCCACTCCCGCCTGCTTGCGCGCGCGCGCCAGCGCCGCCGGAATCTCATCCGCGAACTGCCGAGGCATCTTCCCCGGCCGCACCGCCACCACCACCAGGTCCCCGTCCACCGCGGCAATCCAGCCGTACTGCGGACGGCTCGCCGCGTCCCGCACCGTGCCCGTCTTCGTCGACACGCCCGACAGCGCCTTCGATGCGGGCAGCTCCGCCAGCGTCCCCCGGTCCGCGTTGTCCGCGAGCAGCGCCAGCACGTCCGGCCGCGCCTCCGCCAGCAGCCGATACGCCTGCGCCACGCCCCACGGCGACAGCGACAGCGTCGAGCGCAGCCCCACCATGTCCGCCATGTCCGCGGGTGTCCCCGTCATCCCCAGCGCCGACAGCACCGGGCCCCAGGCACCAAAGGCCCTGGGCGCCGAGCCCGCCGCCTCCCAGTCCAGGAAGTACCCGTTGCACGAGCGCAAGAGCGCCGTGCGCGCGTCCACCTTCGCCGGCAGCCCGGGCCCGCAGCTCCACTCCTGCACGTCCACGCGCGGCGCCAGCACCGGGTGCCCCACGCCCGCCGCATACACGAAGGGCTTGAGCACCGAGCCATACGGCAGCGCGCGCCGCGCCTCGCCCTCCGACAACAGCACCTCACCCGAGTGCCGGCTCACCACCACCGTGGCCGGCCCCGCCGCGCGCACCTCCACCTCCGCCAGCTCGTCGATGGACAGCGGCACCACCCACCGCGCGCCGTCGTGACACTGACGCAGCCGGCGCGACAGCGCCTTGGGGAACCCCACCGACTCACTGAGCAGCCGCGCCAGCGCCCGCCGTGCCCGCGTCGAGTCCACCGCCGGCGACGACGCCAGCTCCGACGCCGCGCGGGAGAGGGATTGATAGCCGCCCTCGCGCCACGCCGGCAGCTCGCCGCTCACCGCCACCGCGAAGGCCTCGTGGAACAGCCGGTCCTCGCTCGACTGCGGACACGCCCACCACAGCAACTGGTGCGCCAGCTCGTGCCGCAGCGCCACGCGCAGCCGCTCATCCAACACGCCGGGCGTGTTCTGCCGCAGCTCGACGAGCCCCGGCCGGCCCTGCGCGTTGCGCTCGGGGGACAGGGCCGCGCCGCGCTGGAGGAGGATGGAGGCCGGGGCCTTCGTCGGCGCCCCGCCCGCCTCCGCGGAATACACCGCCTCCAGCGACGCCCAGCCGGCCTCCGCCTCGCGGCGAAGCTCCGACTCGGGCGTCACGTCACCTCGCGTGACGAAGGTGGGGGTGGCCGCCAGCAACACGGCCACCATGGAAGCCCACCCCATCGACTACAGGTCTCCCGTGCCCTTCTTCGACGGGAGCACCTTGAGCGAGTCCGCGGCCGTGCGGCCCCGGATGCTCGCGGCGTACATGTCCTCGATGCGCGCGGGCGGCGCGGAGAACGTGCCGGGGAACTGCGCGCGCAGCACGTAGCCCACCGTGCGCGGGCTGTCGCTCCACCACGCCGGCTCCTCGAAGAAGAACGTCGCGCGCTCCGGGCTCAGCACCCGGCGCTTGAGCGCCTCCGGCACCAACGGCAGCGAGTGCGGAGGACCGCGGAACGCCTTGTCCTCCTGGAGCGCCACGAAGCCCGCAGGCACCGCGTCCTCCACCACGTAGTACGCCGAGCGCACCTTGTTGCCGCCGCGAGCGTCCATCGTCAGCTCCACGTAGACCTCCTCGCCCTGCGCCACCGTGTCGCCCGCGCCCAGCTTCACCTTCCCGCCCTCGCGCAGCGCGTAGTAGGCGCGCTGCAGCGACATGCCCTCGGACTGCTCGCGCACCGCGGAGAGCGGGGTGAGCGTCGTGGCCTGCAGCGTCGCCACGCCGTCGAAGCCGCCCACGTCCACCGTCCGCGTCCCCGCGGGCAGCGTCGCGACCAGGCCCATGCCGCGCGGCGAGAACTTCACCGCGCCCTTCAGGCCCTTCACCTCCGGCGGCGTCATGCCCTTGAACGCCTTCGCGTCACGCTCCAACAGCCACAGCGAGTGCAACAGCGCCGTGCTCCGGTCGAACGTGGACAGGTCCGGCTCCGACAGCATCTCCAGGATGCGACGGCGCGCGCGGGTGATGTCCAGCGTGCCGAACGAGGCCGCGTGCGCGGCGATGGCCGTCAGGCCCACCCGGCGCAACGGGAAGCGGAAGAACGCCTCCGACTGCTCCAGCTGCTGGCCCGGCTTGTACGCGGCCAGCGTGGTGAAGCCCTCGGAGCTGCGCTTCACCAGCGCGTTGATGCGCGCCTGCAGCGCCGGCTCCTTGATGACGCCCGCCTTCTCCGCCGCGAGCACCGCCAGCGCCAGCGGGTAGAGCTCCCCGGACTCGGAGGACTCCACCAGCGCGCGCACCCGCGCCGCCTGCTTCGGACCGTCCAGCCGCGCCAGCACGTACGCGCGCGTCGCGTCGTACTCGGGCGACAGGTCCTGCTGCGCCTCCAGCCAGCGCGCGCTCTCCACCAGCCGCGGGTCCGTGCGCTCCACCAGCCCCGCCTCCGCCGCGTACGCCAGGCCGTCCAGCGCGATGAGCGTGAGCGGCAGGCTCGGCGTCTCGTAGCCGCCGAACCACGTGAAGCCGCCGCCCTTCACGGACAGGTTGAGGATGCGCGCGGTGCCCTGCACCGAGCGGCTGCGCGCCTCCGCCAAGAGCGCCTGCGTGTCGGTGTCCAGCTTCGCCACCGCGCCCGCCTGCTGCAGCACCTGGTACACCGCCACGTTCGGCACCGTCGTGGACACCAGCTGCTCCAGGCACCCGTACGGGTACGTGAGCAGCTCACGCACGTTGGACAGCGCCGCGTCGACGATGGACGGCTGGAGCACGAGCTCCACGCTCGCGAGCGTCGCCTCCTTCGCCGCGGGCACCTCCAGCGCGCCGCCACCCCAGGCGCTCACCTTCACCACGTCCCGCACCGCCGCCGGCTCCACCTGGAACAGCTTGCGGTCCTTGAGCGGGTCCTTCGCGCCCGACACGTCCACCAAGAGCTGCGCGTCGCCCGTCGCCGAGGCGCGCAGCGTCAGCGGCACCACCTTCTCACCACCCTTGGCCAGCTCCACCTTGTGCTGGGACTGGTCCGCCTTCAGCGCGCCCGCGGACGCGAGCTTCACGTCGAGCAACTGGCTGGCCGGCGACTTCTCCCCCGCGGACAGGCGGACGGAGGCGAGCGCCTCATCCCCCTCGCGCAGGAACTGCGGCAGCGCCGCGTACAGGTTCAGCCCGCCGCGCGTGGCGAACTCGGAGGTGCTCTCACCGAAGCGACCGGACGTGTCCGCCGCCACCGCCGTCACCACCCACAGCGTCTGGTTGGACGGCAGCGTGAAGCGCACCGTGGCGCGGCCATCGCGGTCCGTCACCACCGACGGGTCCCAGTGCGCCGTGTCCTTCTCCAAATCCTTCGCCTGACGGTTGGGCGGCTTGATGGACGCGAAGGCATGGTCGGGCAGGCCCGCCATCTTGCGCGCCAGCGCCTCGCCGTAGCCGTAGCCCTGGAACTCCGCCGAGTAGAAGTTGGACACGTTGTTGCGCGCGGGCGGGTAGAAGAAGTCCAGCACGCGCGGACGGAACTCGGACTGGATGGCGTAGACGGCCTTGTCCACCACGCCCACGGAGAGCTGGGCCACCACGCCCTTGCCCTCGTAATCCGTGACGCGCAGGTCGATGGTCTGCTCCGTCAGCGGCGTGGCCTCGGCCCGACGCGGCTGCAGCTCCACGGTGAGCGTGCGCTCGCGCGGAATCACCCGGAACGCCACCGTGCGCTCCTCCCAGCGGCCCGTCGACGTGGGGTACGCCACGGACGCGTACACCGCGCCGCCGAAGCGCTTCTCCACGTTGAAGCTGTGCACCAGCGTGCGGCCCTTGAGCGCCACCACCTGCGTGTCGAAGAGCGTGGCCCCCGCGAGCGTCACCCACACCGGGCCCTCGTCGCGGCCCCCCGCGCCCCAGCCATCCGGCATCAGCGCCACCAGCCGCGCCGTGTCGCCCGGCTCCAGCGTGCCCGACAGAGAGGCCAGCGTGAGGTTGGGCACCTGCGCCACCGCCTCGTCCGCCGAGCCGATGACCAGGAGCGACTCCTCGCCCTGCCACACCTCGCCGCGCTTGTCCTTCACCGTCACGCGCGAGAGCACCGCGCCGACGTCGGAGGTGGGCACCTTCTCGCGGTGCGTGCCGTCCGCCGCCGTGGTGAACGAGCGCTTGCCCAGGCTCTTCTCGGCACCGTCGGCGCGGCGCAGCACGAACTCCACCTCGCCCTGGGTGACGCCGTACGCCTTGCCCGACAGCGTGGTGGCGCGCACCGCCAGCGTCGCCTCGCCGCCCTTGGACACCACCGCGTCCGAGTAGCGCGCCGTGCCCAGCACCTCCACCTTCGACAGGAAGAACGACGTCGTCGAGTTGGCGAACGTCTCCTGGTCATCCCGCGCACGCACCGTCAGCGAGTACCGGTACGGCAGCCGCTCCTCACCGGGCTTGAGCTCCGGGACCGCCACTTCAATCTGCGCCTCGCCCTCCGCGCTGAACGCGGTGGCGCTCGCCCACGGGTCCTCGCTCGCGCCGCGCTCGGCCACGGAGGAGTACAGCCGCTCGGGCACGCTCAGCTTGCCCTCGGTGCTGGACGCCGAGCCGTACGTCACGTCGCTGCCCTGCCCGCCCTTGCCGGCGTCATCCACCCACGCGGGCGCGTCCAGCAGGCTGCGGTAGAGGAACACCTCGTACTTCGCGCCGTCGGGCACGCCGCCCGCGTACCGACGCGCGCGCACCTTCACGCGCAGCGCCTGGCCGGGCACCACCGTCTCCGACTCCGGCTCCGCCTCCAGGTAGAACGTCGGCTTCACGTAGTCCTGCACACGCGCCTCGCCCTGGTGCGGCTGCCCGTCCAGCTCCGCCGACACGCGCAGCACACCCGTGCCCAGATCGCCCGGCACCTTGAGCGTGCCGTTGAACGCGCCGAACTCGTCCACCGACGCGCGCGTGGTGAGGGCCCGGCCCTCCTGCGAGATGAGCTTCACCGTCACCTCACGCTTCTTCGGCGTGAACAGCCGCGCCAGGAACGTGTCCGGCTGGCGCACCACGCCGCGGAACTTCACCTCGTGGCCCGGCTTGTAGATGGGGCGGTCGCTGTAGATGAACACGTCCGGCGTCACCGCCAGCGTCGAGTAGAAGTCCGTGTCGACGATGGCCGTGTCCCCGCCCGCCGACGCCGTGGCGATGATGCGCGGCTCGGTCACCTCCAGCCGCACCTCGCCCTTCGCGTCCGTCTTGCCCGTGGGGCCCTTGCCCTTGGACAGGAACACCTGCACCTGCGCGCCCACCGCGGGCTTCTGGTCCTTGCCCGCCACGCGCACCAGCACCTCGTTGTCCGTCTGCTTCAGCTGCACCGTCAGGTCCGTGACGACCAGCACCACCTGGCCCTCGACCAGCCCCTGCACCAGCTGGAGCACATAGGTGCCCGCGGGCAGCGGCGCCAGCAGCACGCGGCGCTCCTGGAAGCCGTAGCCCCCGCCCGAGCTGAAGCCCGGCACGTTGAAGTCGCGCTCGGCGCCGCCCAGGTCCAGGTTGAGCCACTGGCTGCGCGTCACGGTGAAGCCCGCCGGCACACCCACCAGCTTCTTGGGACCCTCGGACACCTTGGCCAGCGGCTCACTGGAGCCCGGCACGTCCGCGGCCTCGGGCAGCGCGTCGTTCACCGTGTCGCGGAAGCCCACGTTGAGCGAGTTGAGCAGCCAGTGGCCCGGCAGCGTCACCGCGTTGACGCCGCGGCTGAGCGCGCGGCCCGGGTTGTTCATCGTCGGCGGCGTCTGGTACGCGCGCCGCAAGTCCCCCTGGGCGCGGATGAACGCGTCCAGGTTGTCCGGCTTGAGCACGCGCAGCTCCACGGGCCCCTTGTCCTCGAAGGCCACGTCCACCGCCACCGGCTCTCCGCTGCCATAGGCGCGCGGCACGGTGATGTAGAGCGGCTTGGCCATCGCCACGCCGGACAGCGCCACCGCCGCCAGTACCGCGAGTCGAGCTACCATCCTCATGACCCGAAACCTCCAGGAACCAACGAATCGCCGCGCACGGTGCCGCGCAGGCCCAGGTACGGCAGCGACTCCAGGTCGCGCCGCGCCGCTTCGATTTCAGGGGGCGTCGCCTTCTGCATCGGCGCGCCACGCCCCACGCGGGACTCGGACAGGTACCCGTCCATGGTGAGCCCGCCGAACAGCCGTCCCAGGTTCACCCCGAAGGACAGCGAGGTGGGCTCACGCAGCCCCGCCACCACCGGCCCCGCCGCCGCGAGCATGCTGGGCTTGTTGCCCGAGCACGACATGCGCAGCGTGTTCATCTCCGACTCGCTCGACGCGAGCACCACGTGATTGCACAGGGTGGCCCGCTGCACGGTGTGGCTGCCGCCGGTGAAGATGGCCTCCAGCGCCGGCGCGTCCTCCGCGCGGCCCCACAGCACCGCCACCTCCTGCGGCAGCGACGCGTCCCCGCGCGGCGTCCACGTCACCGCCACCTGGCGCGTGCGCGTGGGCCCCTCGCCGCCGGACGCCCAGAACGCCTTGAGCGACTCGGCCGTCAGCGTCTCGGGCAGCTTCAGCTGCATGGCCAGCAGCACCGGCGTCTCCTCGGGCACCAGCTTCAGCAGCTCGTCGGACAGGGGCGCCGTGTCCAGGCGCGCGGTGCCCTCCATCAGCTCTCCCGCGATGCCGCGGCCCACCAGCCGGTCGCCCTCCACGCCGAACTGCAGGCGCGTGTCCTCGGACAGCCCCAGCACGTGGGTGAAGAGGTGCGCGTCACGGCCGAAGGTCTGCGGCTGGAAGCCCAGCTCCACGTCCACGCCGTCAGCGGCCTTCAGCTTCGGAAGCTCCGTGCACAGGCCCTGGAGCACCGCCACCGGGTGGCGCGCGAAGACGACCCGGTCGGCGACCTTGGCCGCCCACAGCGTCTGCTCCGCCACCAGCCAGCGCTTGAGCTCCACGCCGTCCGCCTTCGGCGCGGGCGTGCCGCCCGGGCACGTCTTCGCCGTCAGCGTGCCGCGGCTCGCCACCGAGTCCAGCACGTCGTAGGCGGAGACCATGGAGGTCCGCGAGCCGGGGACGATGAAGGCGGGCGTGCTCGCGCGCGCGTCACCGGCGAACCACGTCACGCGGAAGGGCGTGTCACCGAGCTTGCCGAGCATCAGGTCCAGCACCGCGCCCTTGAAGTCGGCCTTGAGGTCCTCGCCGGTGGAGCCGAAGAACGCGGCCCAGCCTCCGACGAAGCCCTGGCCCAGGGGCTGGGAGAGCTGCGAGCGCAGCCACGCGTTGCGCGCCAGCGCGTCACGCACCTTGGCCGGGTGGTGCACGTCCAGCCACACGGCCGGGGGCGCGCCCGAGCCGGGCACCTCCATGTCGGCCGTGGTGGGCTCCGGCAGGCCGTCCACCTCGGGAGGCGGCACGGAGCCGTTGGCGCTGGTGCCGGTGATGAGGGGCGTGTGGGGCGTGCCGTCACCGCCGGAGGAACCGGTGCGACGGCCCATCAGGAACGCGCCGGCGACCAGCGCGCCGACGACGACCACACCCGCGCCGATGAGCACTCCCTTGGGAGGGCCCGAGCGGGGCGGAGGGCTCGCCGGGGGCGGCGGCGTGCCCGGAGGCGGGCTCGACACAGACGTCATGGCATCCACTCCTTGAGACGGAAATAGCCGACGAAGGCGTTGTTGGAGGGCACGGGGCGCCACTCGCGCGGCGCCTCGTCGGCGAGATTGTGGAGGAGCCCGGTGCGCACCTGGGCGCCCTTCTCCCCCGGGTGGTAGACGACACGCGCTGGTGCATGGGCCCGGTCCTCGGGGCGCACCACCAGCATGAGATGGAAGACGGGGCCTGAGTCATGCTCGTGGAGGAACGCGAGCACGTCGCCGGTGCGCAGCGACTCGCGCGTGGCGTCGTCGCGGCCCAGCAGGACCATGTTGCGGCGCACCAGCGTCTCCGCGTCCGCGAAGTCGGTGGGCGTGCCGCGCGCGTCGGTCCACAGGGGCGTCTCCAGCCGCGCGGGGGCGATGCGCTTGTACGCGGTGCGCACGGCGAAGCGGATGAGGCCCGCGCAGTCACGCTGGTCCGGATGCCACGCCGGGTCCTGCTTGCGCACCTGCGCGAGCGCCACCTGCGCCACCTGGCGGCGCAACAGCACGTCGCGCGACTCGGGCGCGGGGGCCAATACCGCCTCCGTACCCGAGGTAGCGGAGCCCGCCTGCGGCGCGGCGTGCGCCACGAGCGCGGAGACATCCGGCGACGTCACATGCGACACGGAGCCCTCTCGCCGAGCCGCGAGCGAGGACGCATCCCTCGGCGATGCGAGCGACACGGAGCCCGCCTGCGGCGCGGCGTGCGCCACGAGCGCGGAGACATCCCTCGATGTCGCATGTCGCGGTGCGGCCTGCGCCACGAGCGCGGCCGCTTCCCGCAGCACCGCGTGCGACGCGGAGCCCGCCTGCGGCGCCGCGAGAGGCGCGGGCGCGGAGGCGCTCACCAGCAGGATGAGAGGTAGGGCGAACATGGCGAAGGACCGGAGCGCGTCACACGGACGCGTCAGTAGTCGCCCTCGCCGCCGCCGCTGTCGCCGTTCGACTGGAGATCCTTGAGCGCCTCGGCCAGGTTCTTCGGCCAGCCGGCGCGCGTGGGCTTGGGGTCCGCCGACGGCACGTAGACCTCCGCCTGTCCGTCGCCGAGCACGTTCACCCACGCGAGCACGCGCGTGGTACCCGGCGTCGCCAGGGGGATTCGCACCATGCGGCGAACCTCCTGCGGCGTGCCCTCGAACAGCGACAGGTTCAGCGTGGCCACGGTGTGCGCCTTGTCGCCGCTGGGCCAGTAGTTCGTCGCCACCAGGTACACGCCCTTGGGCGGCGCGCGGTGGATGTAGAGGTACGGGCCGTACGCGGGCTGGTCGAAGTCGCCGCCCTGCGAGTTCAGGTAGAACGTGCCGCCCGACGGGCTCGCCGTGTCCGCCCAGTACACGTGCGCCATGGACGAGATGGTCAGCTGGCCGTCCTTCACGCTCGAGTCCGTGGGCTCGTAGACGTGCAGGTCCGTGTACACGCCATCCGTGTCACTGGTCAGGATGACCTTGAAGGGCACGGGCGGGACCTGCGCGTAGCTGGTCGCCTGCGCGCGCGCGGTGCCCGCCTGATTCGTGGCCATCACCGTGACGACGTTCTTCCCGCTCGCCGCGGGGAAGCTGCGGCTGAAGCGCCCGTTGAACGTGCGCATCAGGTAGCGGTCGCCGTTGATGGACACGACGACGGGGTCGATGGTGGCGTCGCTCACCGTACCCTCGATGAGCATCATCCGGTCCACCGTCCAGCCACCGGAAGGCGCGCTCAGGCGGACCGTGGGCAGCGTCTTGCCCTTGCCGATGGGCACACCTTGCTGGCGCGGGTTGGCGGCGGGCGGCGTCTGCGACAAGAGCAGGGCGAGGATGACGGGAAGCATCACGCGTCCTTGATAGGAAATGGGCCCGACAGAGGTGTCGGTGACGGGCAGACTGCGCCCCCTCCGCCTTCCATTTCAAGTCGCCTGCCAATCGTCAATAGGGGCGGAACCTCGCGGATTTCCGTCGATGCGCGTCATGGGCGCGGGCAGGCAACCACGCGCGCCGGCGCCGACGAGGGCCTTCTGCCGCACCCGGAGGCCAGGCAGACTCATGCCCCTCGACAGGGGGAGCGACGCGATGATTCAAGGGCTTGATCACACCCAACTCGCCATGCCCCCGGGCGGTGAGCCTCGCGCCCGCGCCTTCGAGAGACTCCCAAACCGCCAGAACTCGCGAAACGCGGCGGCCTCTGGTTCGAGCTCCCGGACGGGCGCGGGTTGCACCTGGGCGTGGAGGAGCCCTTCGTCCCCGCGAAGAAGGAGCAACCGAGCGAGCACAAGCTCACCGAGGACGAGGTGACTGGACGTGCGCGAAGAGGTGGGTGAGGCGCGCCGCGTGCGGTAGCGTGCGGCCTTCGCCGAGAACCCCGACCCGGAGCGCTCGATGCCAACCCTGATTCCCGCCCCGTTGCGCGTGACAGCCGTGGGCAACAAGCCGAAGCTCATCCACGAGTTCGTGGGCAAGGCCACCACGCGCACGGGTGACGTCAGCGTGGCCCACATGAACAGCCCCGGTGGGTGGGAGGAGCCGGGGCAGCGGCCCGAGTTCAAGGAAATCACCCTGGTGCTCGCGGGCGTGCTGCGCGTGGAGCACAAGGGCGGCGTGCTCGACGTGCGCGGCGGACAGGCCGTCATCTGCGAGCCCGGCGAGTGGGTGCGCTACAGCACCCCGGAGGCCGAGGGCGCCGAGTACGTCGCCATCTGCCTGCCCGCCTTCTCCCCCAAGACGGTCCACCGCGACGACTGAGCGCTTCAGCGCGCGTTCACCATCGTCACGAAGAACTCGCGCAGCGCGCGGAACAGCCGCTGCGTGACGCGCTCGTACCAGGCCTGGTCCTCGTCGGACTCGAAGAACTCGTCGTTCCACGAGCCCATGCCGCCGAACACATCCGCCAGCGAGCACGCGAGCAGGCCTCGCAGGCGCTCCTCCGACGAGGGGAACACCTGGAACAGCGTCACCAGGGAGAAGCGGCGCTCGAACACGTCCCAGGCGCGCTCGCCCAGGCCCTCGGCCCGGAGCGCCTCGTGCACCGCGGCCAGCCGCTCGGGGGTGGCGTCGCGCAGCTGGAAGCCGGTGTTCTCCAGGACGAAACGCGCCAGCCGGAACGCCTCCGCGAAGGGGGAGCCCTTGCGCGCGGCGAACTCCTCCGTGTCCTTCAGGCTCGACAGCAGCTCCGCGCGGGTGTCCGTCGTCGCGCGCGGCGACAGCAGCGGCGAGCGCGCCACCTTCAGCGCGTTGAACAGATACATCTGGTAGCGGGCGTCATTGGGTGTCAGCCGCAGCCGCTCGCGCTCCGGAATCATCCCCGGGTCCCGGGCGCGCTCCTCCTTCGTGGGGCCCATGGACCTGACGCGCTCGCGCAAGCCGTCCGGGATGAGGAGCTCCGCGCCGCGCGCCTTGCACGTCATCTGGAGCTCCTCCATGAGGTTGCCCATGGGGATGCCCTGCGTCTTCTCCTCGGGGCCCTCGTGCAGGAGCACGCGCAGGGACTCGCCGGTGTGAGGGGAGTCGCCCTCCGGCAGGAAGCGGTTGAGGTTCTCCGCCGCGCGCACCCAGACCTGCTCCGCGAAGGGCTGCGCGTCCGTCAGCGTCGCGAAGTCCTTCGCGGCGTCGGGGCTGGCCAGGTACACGCGCTCGTCGGAGGGCACGAACTCCGACAGGCGCTCCGGCGGCAGCAGGCCGCGCTCGAAGTCGTCCGGGTCCAGGGTGCGGAAGAACGGCTGGAACGCCTCGGTGAGCACCACCTGCGCGCCGCCGCGGAGCACGGCGGACTGCAGCTCCTTGAGCAGGTCTCCGCCGAGCAGGTCGAACAGCGCCGAGCCCTCGCGAGAGGCCAGGTAGTCGGCCACCTGGGACGGAGCGACGGCGGGGCGCTGGTTCAACAGATTGGAGTCCGTGATGACGCGTGAGAGCGCCTCCAGGACCTTCTCGGGGTGGGGCTGGGCGCGCGCGAAGTCCACGAACTGGCGCGGGGTGATGAGCGACGCGCTGCTGAAGACGACCTCCAGCTGGTACAGGTTGTTGCCGCGCTGGGTGCGCACGTCGAGCACCAGCGCCTCCGAGTTGACGAAGGCCGCGGCCACGTGGTCCGGCATCTCGCCGGGGCCCATGCCGCCCAGGTCCATGGCGCGCACGCTCACCAGCTCCTCGCCGTCGAGCACCTCGCGCCACGCCTCCAGCGGCAGCTCGCGTCCCTCCCTGGTGCGGGCGCCCACCGAGTACGTGCCTGGAACCTCCAACAGCCGCAGCGTCCACCCCGAGCCCAGCTCCGTCTCCAGGCGGGTCAGGACGTCCAGCCACCGCTCCTTCTCCACGCGGAGCAGCGACACGGTCAACGCCAGCACCAGGTCATCCAGCTTCATGCACGTCCTCTCCCGGAACCCGCGGGCCTTCCGGCCCACGCGCCCCTCCCATCACGGGCACCCGTCCCCCTTCGTTATCCCATGCCCTCGCGCCCGCGTGGGCACGTCTGTTCCCTCGAGTGTCGGGCGTCGACGCTCTCGGGGCTGGGGAGGCTAGGCCTGACGGCGGCGCGTCAGGCGGGTCTCCACCGCGCGGTCCTCGCGGCCCTCGGGCCAGATGTTGAAGGACTGGAGGACGAGGGTGTCCGCGTCGGGCTGGTGAATCACGGTGCGCCAGCCCCACTGCTGCTTCTGGGTGACGCCCTGCTCGTCGCACATGCTCGCGGTGTAGCCGCCGAGCACGGACACGTGGCCGTCCTCCCGAGGCGCGCCGGTGGAGAGCATCATGTTGGAGCTCATGTGGAAGCTGTCCACCCAGGCCGCGGTGAAGTGTTCCTCGGTCTTGTCGAAGCCGAGGATGAGCTGGCCCGCGTGCGGCTTGCCCATGGCGGTGGAGTGGTAGTCGACGCGGACGAAGCGGCCGCCGAGCAGCGGTTCGATGCGCGCGTGCGTGCGGGACTCCTCGGGCGTGGCGGCGGGGTCGAACCAGGTACGCGTGGGGCCTTCCCAGTCGCCCGTCATCCGGTGCAGCAGTTGGTGCTGCGGCCCTGCGTCGAACTGCGTCGTGGGGGCGTTGGTGGCGTTCCAGTCCTGGCTCATGCCCCTTCGTAACCCGGGGCCGTCCCCTCGTCACCCTCGCCCGTGTCATCATCACTGCCCATCCAGGAGCGTCCTTGAGCAACCCCGCCACCTCCTTCGTCGAGCTGCTCTCCGGTCTGCACGCGGGCTTCACCGCCGAGGGCCTCGCCGTCCCCGAGCCCGCGGCCTGGCCCGAGTCCCCCGCCGAGTCTGCGTCGGCGCTGTTCTCCCTGGCTGCGCGCACGGGGACGTTGGTGTTCTCGGTGTGGGCGGACGCGGAGACGGATGAGGCGGGCGCGTCGTTCTTCCTCCCGGTCGCGGATGCGCCTGGGCATGAGGGGTTGCTCGGGCAGCAGCGCAAGCCCGTGCGTCAGCCGTTCGCGCGGCCGCTGCATGCGCCGCTGGCACGGGCCATCGCGGAGCTGTCGAAGCGGGGGCGGGACACGGCGCGTCCTGGGCGCGGCACGGTGACCTATCCGTTCGACGTGGAGACGGACCCGGAGGTCCTGTTCTGGGTGACGTTCGCGGACAGCGAGGTGGCGCCGAGCATCGTCGCCCATGCGCGAAGCCGGCAGCTGCGCGCGGACCAGCCGGCGTTCTCCGCGCTGAGCCTGGGACGCGAGGAGGCGGTGTATCTCTCGGAGCGGTTCCTGCGGCTGGACTCGCTGTTCCAGGGGACGCCCGTGGTGTTCTCGGGAGAGAAGGGCACGGGGCGCAGCACGTCGCTGCACGCGGTGATGGAGGTGCTGCCGGACTTCACGAATGTGCTCGCCGCGCTGGAGCAGCCGAGGTCGGCGGATGCGCGGCTGGGGACGGCGCGCGTGGGGGAGTCGATGCCGCTCGCGCAGGTGCTGCGCGCGTTCCTGCGGCAGGACCCGGATGTGGTGCTGGCGGACGAGGCGCGGACGGTGAAGGACCTGGAGCTGCTGCTCAACTGCGCGCTCACCGGACACGCCACTGCGTTCGTGCTGGAGGCGTCGAGCCCCGAGGCCGTGCTCGAGAAGCTGCGCGAGGCGATTCCAGGGCTCCCCGTGGCGCCGCTCATCGTCCACCACTCGCGCGAGGCGTCGGGCGCGCTCCGGCGTGAGGTCTACACCGTGCGATACGGCGACGATGGGAAGGGGCTCGTCGAAGCGTGGCGCGCGCCCGCTGGAAGCTGAGGCAACGCGAGCTCCGCGCTCGCCCGCAGCGGCGCACCGGGCACATGGCCCCGGGGGCCGCCAGCGCGTGCGGAGGATATCGCCCCCTCGCCTCCGAGGGCAGCTTCCCTTCACGAACGAGGGGCTCGCCACTAACACGGTGTCGGATGGATGGGGCCCTTCGCTAGACTCCGGTCTACCGCGTGAGGGAAGGGGGAATGGTCATGCCGGACGCAAGTCCGAAGGACGGCACCGCCGACACGAGGCTCTTCGCCTCCGTCGTCGACGCCCGCTCGCGCAGCACCGCCGACACCACACGAACCCTCTGGGTGGCCCCCCTCGTGGTGGCCCTCCACGCCCTCCTCCTCGTCGGCCTCGACAGCATCTGGCACGGCGCCACGCGCGCCTCCACGCTCACGACGAATGACGAGGACACCCTCGTCCTGCGCCTCCTCGCCGCGCCACCTCCGCC
>NZ_SRLW01000190.1:0-19611 GCF_006518215.1 Myxococcus sp. AB025B | reverse complement strand
GCGGCGCGTCCCGCCCAGGCGGCGGTGGCGGTGGCGAAGGGCCCCTCGATGGCGCTGGACCCCAAGGCGTTCCCGCTGCTCACGTCGCTGGGCCGCAACCTGAGCCAGGCGGCCCGTGAGGGGAAGCTGGACCCAGTGGTGGGCCGCGCGCGCGAAATCGAGGAGGTCATCGATGTCCTCGGCAAGCGCCGCACGAACAATCCCTGCCTCCTGGGTGAGGCGGGCGTGGGCAAGACGGCGGTGGTGGAGGGCGTGGCGCAGCGGCTGCTGGGGCTGCGTGGCGGGCTGGCGGAGAAGGTGGTGGTGGAGCTGGACATGGCCTCGCTGGTGGCGGGCACCCAGCTTCGCGGCTCGTTCTCCGAGAAGCTCAACGCGTTGAAGGAAGAGGTCCGCCGCGCCGAGGGGCGCGTGATGGTCTTCATCGACGAAATCCACACGCTGGTGGGCGCGGGCTCCACGGGCGACGGTCCGCAGGACGCGGCCAACGAGCTGAAGACGGCGATGGCGCGGGGTGAGTTCCCCTGCATCGGCGCGACGACGCACGACGAGTACCGCAAGTTCATCAGCGCGGACCCGGCGCTCGAGCGGCGCTTCACGGCGGTGGTGGTGCACGAGCCGTCGGTGCCGGAGACGGTGGAGATCCTCCGCGGCATCATCGGCCGGTACGAGGAGCACCACGCGCTGCGCTATCGGCCGGAGGCGCTGGAGGCCGCGGCGTCGCTGGCGAGTCGCTACGTGACGGACCGGTTCATGCCGGACAAGGCCATCTCGGTGGTGGACCTGGCGGGGAGCCGGTGCCACCGCGAGGGGCGTGACGTGGTGGAGCCGTCGGACGTGGCGCGGGTGGTGGCGAAGCTCGCGGGCGTTCCGGCGGAGCGGCTGCTCATGAACGACTCGGCGAGGCTGCTCCGGCTGGAGCAGGACCTGGGCGAGCGGGTCATCGGCCACGAGGAGGCGATCGCGCGCATCGCGCGGGTCATCCGTCGCAACTACGCGGGCTTCGCGTCGCGGCGTCCCATGGGCAGCTTCCTGTTCCTGGGGCCCACGGGCGTGGGCAAGACGGAGATGGCGCGCGGGCTGGCGGAGGTGCTCTTCGGCAACCGCGACGCGCTGGTGCGGCTGGATATGAGCGAGATGTCGGAGGCGCACGGGGTGTCGCGCCTCATCGGCTCGCCGGCGGGTTACGTGGGCCATGGCGAGGGTGGACAGCTGACGGAGCCGGTGCGTCGGCGTCCCTCGTCCGTGGTGGTGCTGGACGAAATCGAGAAGGCGCACCGCGAGGTGCAGCTGCTGCTGCTCCAGGTCCTGGAGGAGGGGCGGCTGACGGATGGCAAGGGTCGGCACATCGACTTCTCGAACACCGTCATCGTGCTGACGACCAACCTGGGCGCGGAGGCGTTCTCTCGCACGGGTCGTCCGCTGGGCTTCGGGCAGGAGAGCTCGGGCGCTGCGAGCGCGCTGGAGCACGCGGCGTCGGCGGCGCGTCGGGCGCTTCCGCCGGAGCTGTGGAATCGCATCGACGAGCGGCTCCCCTTCCGTCCGCTGGAGGAGGAGGAGGTCGCGCGCATCGCGACGCTGCTGCTGGAGGAGAGCAGCAAGCGGCTGTCGACCGAGCGTGGCATCGAGTACGTGGCGGGCGACGACGTGGTGGGGCACCTGCTGAAGTCGGGCGGCTTCGACCCGCAGCTCGGCGCGCGTCCCATGCGGCAGATGGTGCAGCGGCTGGTGGAAGGACCGCTGGCCGAGCGCATCCTGTCCGGTGAGTTCGGCGCGGGAGACCGCGTGCGCGTCGCGCTCCACGCCGGACAGCTCGCGTTCCAGCGGGAGCGATGAGTCAGCGCGCCTCGCGGAAGCGAAGTGCCCCGAGGAAGGAATCCTCCCGGGGCCGCGCGACCGCGAAGCGCCCCGCGTCCGCCAGCGACGGGGGGATAGAGCCTCATCAGGAGAGCTCTCCGACGACCCTCGAGACCGTCAGCGGCGCCGCGCAGGCCGAGGTCTCATCGAAGAGACCCGGCGCGAAGCGAGCTACCAGCACCACGAAGCGGTCCGCATTCGCCAGCGCCGCACAGGCCGAGGTCTCATCGAATAGACCCGGCGCGAAGCGAGCTACCAGCACCACGAAGCGGTCCGCATCCGCCGGCGCCGCGCAGGTCGAAGCCTCATCGAGAAAACCCGGCGCGAAGCGAGCTACCGCCACCGCGAAGCGGGCAGCCCCCTCAGGCGTCGAGCCCACGGAGGCAGCGCAGGAACTCCCCGTCGCGAACCGCGTCAAAACGCCCGCTACGATTCCTGTCGCCACCAGCACAAAGCGAGTGAAGTCCCCGCGACGAAGCACCTCCGCGAGCCACACCACCAACATCCGCCCGGCCCCCGGCAGCGTCGCCAGCGCACCGACTCCACGAGCCACACGTTCAGCGAAGCGTCCCCCCGTCGTCATCGTCGGAACAGGTCGCCTCGGCGGAGCCCTCGGTCTCGCGCTGAGCGCGACGGGCTGGCCCGTGACGCTCCACTCACGCGGTGACGAAGGTCGTCAGCGGATCGCGGCACTCGGCCTGAAGCCATCGACACCCGCGGACTTGCGACGCGCGCGGCTCATCCTCCTCTGCGTCCCGGATGCGGAGGTCCCCCGCGTCGCGAAAGCACTCGCCAGCACCCTGCCCCGCTCCGTTGCCCTCGTGCACACGGCAGGAGCGCTGTCACTCCAAGCCCTCGGCGAGCCACGAGGCCGCGCCCTCGGATCGTTCCATCCGCTCTGCGCCGTGTCCTCCGCGCACGACTCGCTCGCCGGCCACACCGCGTCCATCAGCACGAGCTCCAGGCCCCTGCGCGAAGTGCTGCGGCACATGGCCGAAGACGTGGAGCTCGAAGCCATCGAGGTCCCGGAATCCCACCGCGCCGCCTACCACGCGGGCGCGGTGATGAGCGCGGGGCTCGTCGTGGCGCTCGCCGACGCGGCCGTCGCGGCGCTCGGCACCGCGGGAATCGCGCCCGACGCAGCACTCCGCGCCCTGCTGCCCCTGATGCGCTCCGCGCTGCGAGGCATGGACGCACGCGGCCTCGCGGGGAGCCTCACCGGTCCCATCGTCCGGGGCGATGCGGGCGTGGTCGGCGCGCACCTGGATGCGCTCCCGGACGACCTCGCCCCCATCTACCGACTGCTGTCGCGGCGCGCGCTGAAGCTCGTCTCGGAGAGACTCAGCCCCGAATCGCGCGCCGCGCTGGAGAAGCGGCTCAGGTGATGATGAGCGAGCCCTGAAGGCCCTTGCGCACCGAACCCAGGGCGCGCTCGGAGGCGGCCTCGGCCTCGGTGAGGCGGCGCAGGCACAGCTCGCCCTTGCCCTCACCCACGCCCCGCTTCAGGTCCGACAGCAGCGTGAGCGAGGCCTGGAGCATCTCCTTGCCCTGCGGCGTGTCGTTGACCGGCTTGCCCGCGGCCGTCGCCACCGTCTCGCCGAACGTCTTGATGCTCGTCGCGAGCTTCTGCGCGTCGAAGCTGGCCAGCAGCGGCTTGATGCGCGTGGGGTCGATGCGGATGAGCCGCAGCGCGCCCACCCGAGCGAAGCCCGGGTGCAAGAGGCCGATGTCGCTCATCTCGAATGCGCCCAACAGGCCCTCGTCCGGCGCGCTGTGCGCGTGCGGCACCACGTCCACGAACAGCGGCAGCGGGTCCGCGCCGTTGCGGAACAGCTCCAGTTCCTCGTCATCCAGCGGCGGGAACGTGGTCGGCGCGCCGATGAAGAGCAGCGGCAGGACGATGTCGTGCCAGAAGTCCTCGGGCGCCGAGCCCGTGCCGTTCACCGTGGCGAACAGGTGCACCATCAGCTCCGCCAGACGCGGGGCGCGCTCGGCCTGCTCGATGAGCGACTTGCTGGGATCCAACCGCTGCAGGGACTGGACGATCTGCCCCTCGAACTGCTGGCGAGCCTCGGCCGGCAGGTCCTGCGCGCGACCCAGGGCGGCGCGCACGTCACGGGCGAGCACGTCCGGCTTGGTCTCCAGCGCCGTCTTCGCCTTCGCCGGGTCCACCACGACGAACTGCAGGAAGCCGGGGTCGAACAGCCGCTGGTAGTCCACGGGCGTCAGCTTGGGGGCCTGCCCCCCCAGCGCCTGGGCCGGGTTGGTGCCGAAGCGGGCCTGGCCCAGCGAACGGCGGATGTCCCCCGCCAGGTCGTCCAGCCGGCTCAGCTTGCTCTGCCCCAGCGCGTCCATCGCCGCGCCGAACGGCGACAGCATGATGATGGCCTCGGGGAAGCCCAGCGTGGCGCCCTCGGGCGAGTCCCGGTTGGGGAACCAGAACGCCTGGTGCTCCATGATGAGGCGCATGGCGAAGGCGCCGGCCAGGCCCAGCGCCAGCGTCTGGTGCTCGGGCTGGTTCACCTGGAACGGGCCACCGAGGACCTTCGCGACCGCCTTCTCCACATCAGCCCAGGGCGCCTTGAGCAGATCGATCGGCTTGCCCTCGGCCTTCTCGAGGGCCGCGGCGACCTGGAGCTGCGCCTGGTGGACATGCTGGGGAACAGGATGCGCCTGGGTATCCGGTTGGGACATGGAGGAATCCGAAATCGTAAGGGAAGCGGAGGGCCTCCCCTTACCGTGAAAAACGCGTTCGTGGCTACGAATTGTGGCCAGTAGGATGGCTCCCATGCCTGCTACCCGCCGGCCCCTCCGCTGGCACGCCTGGGTCGTCTGTCTCCTGCTGACATGCTGGGGGTGCGCTTCCGTCACACCCCGTTTTCCCCAAGACATCCAGACGTCCTTCGCGCGCGACTCGATGCGGAAGCTGACGACGGAGTCACTGGAGCTCTATTACCCGGAGCACCTGCGCGCCTCCGCGTTGCGCATGGCGGCGAGGCTGGAGGGCTGCGTGGAGCGGCTGCGCGGTCACACCGTGCGGCAGAAGCCGAGGGACAAGGTCCTCGTCTACCTGACGAGCGCGAACTTCAACAACGCATACGTCGTCCCGGACTACGCCAGCGTCCCCCAGCAGATGGTGATGCCAGCGCACGTGACGCTGGAGCTGTTCCACCTCTTCGGGCTGGGCGAGGTGGACGTGGGCGACGTGGCCTGCCACGAGGCCGTGCACTACGTACAGCTCCAGCAGGCGGACGGGCTCTGGGGCTTCCTCAACACCTTCACGGGGGGCCTGTTCCAACCCAACACCTTCACGGAGTCGTGGTTCCTGGAGGGCCTGGCCACGTACTACGAGGGCCGCTTCGGCAAGGACACGGGGCGTCCGCACAGCCCGGTGTGGCGTGGCTGGTTCGAATCGGTGGTGCAGGCGCGTGACGGCCGGATGGACCCGGGGTTCCTGTCACCGGAGAACCGTGCGTTGGATCCGTTCGGCGGCAACTACCTGACGGGCATGCACTTCGTGGAGTACCTGGCCTCGCAGTACGGCGAGGAGAAGCTCTGGAAGCTGGTGGATGACCAGGGCAGCACCATCATCCCGCCCATCGCGGTGACGCTGCGCTTCAAGCGGGTATACGGCCGGGACATCGGCTCGCTGTTCGCCGAGTTCACCAAGAACCTGCGTGAGCAGCTCATCGTCCGCGAGCGCCCTCCGACGCAGACGGTGTGGCAGCGCGACGCGGGCTACTTCTCGCGGCTCGCCTCGCATCCGGACTCGGGGACGACAGCGCTGGTGAGCGTGGGGCGCACGGAGTATTCGCGGCTGACGGTGCGCGAGCAGGACGGGCGCGTGCGCTTCGAGCGGCCCTTGGTGGAGCTGCTGCCCTTCCGTCGCTGGGTGCTGGGGACGTCCACGCTGGTCAGTGGCATGTCGTTCAGCGCGGATGGCGCGTGGCTGTACCTGGTCATGGCGGACCTGAACGCGGTGGGCGCGTACGATGCGAAGCTGTGGCGCGTGGACGCGCGCTCGGGCGACGTGGTGCGCGTCTGGGATGGCCTGAAGGGCATGGGCGGGAGCATCACCCCGGACGGCAAGGCGTATGTCTTTGTCCACGTCGAGGGGGACACCGCCAACCTGCGGCGGCTGGAGTTGGACACGGGGAAGCAGGAGCCGCTCACGAGCTTCGAGGCGAGCGCCCCGGTGGGGCCGCCCTCCGTGTCTCCGGATGGGAAGCGCATCGTGTTCCCGCTCGGCGGGAGCCAGGGCTGGGACCTGGTGATGCGCGAGGAGGATGGCCGACTGCGCTGGCTGACGCGAGATGGGCAGTTCAACTACTCGCCGCGCTGGCTGGACGCGGAGCGCATCGTGTTCCTGCGGGAGTACGAGACGCGCCTCCAGGCGCACGTGATGAACGTCGACACGCGCGCGTTCGAGCGAATCACCGACGCGCCCTTCCTGGTGCTGGACGTGAATCCCGTGGGCACGAAGGAGGTGACGTTCCTGAACAGGGACGGCACCGCGTTCACCATCGACCACGCTCCCATGGTGGACATCCCCGAGCGACAGGCCACGGTGGCTCCCGTCATTGCCCCCACGGGCACGACGTCCTCGCACGCCGAGGCGACCTCGGAGGACTCGCCGATGAGCCCCCCTCCGCTCACCGCCGCCCCCACCGGAACGTCGCCGTCGGAGCAGGGCGCCACGTCATCGATGCCGGGGCAAGAGGTCACACCGGCACCGGCTCCTTTCCCACCGGATGCAGCACCGCCAACGGGCGAGGTCGCGTCGACCCCGGAGACGGGAAACGTGACGTCCGAGGCAACGAGCCCGCCCGGTCCGGCGAACACGCCCGTCGCCAACGAACAGGCACCCGCGGGGACCGAGCCACCACCGAACGACTTCACGCCAACGCCCTTCCCCGCCGCGCCCGACGCCCCTCTCGCGGAGACCGTCCCCACCGCGCCGCCGCCCATCGCGGTGCCGCCGTCGACGGTACCCGTCGCGGATCTTGGAGACCTGGACGCGCCCGTGGTCGCGCCGCCTCCGGACCCCGGCAAGGCCGTCACGGTCCTCGGCGATGAGCCCTACTCGACGCTGGAGGGCTTCCTCATCCCCGAGTTCCGTCTGCCCTACGTGTGGCTCGCGACCAAGAGCGAGGACTCGGACGACCTCATCTTCAGCGGCGGCCTCGCGCTCGCGGGACAGGACCGGCTCGGCTTCCACGCCTACGCGCTGTCCTTCGCCTACAGCACGCAGGACAAGGAGCCGAACGTCGCGCTCGCGTACGGCAACGCGCAGCTGGCGCCCTGGTATCTCCAGGCCTCCGTGTCGCGCCTGCGCGAGAACGAGCGCACGGACCTGCAGGCCCTGGCCTACGCGTCGCGCACGTTCTGGACGACGCCCGTGACGATTGGCGTGCTCGCCCTGCGGCGCGAGTACGACGCCGTGGGCCGCTTCCCCGGCCTCGTCACCCGGCTCATCGGTCCGGAGGTCTCCACGTCCTACTTCGCGGGCGATGCGACGTCGTACGGCGGCCTCCAGCGCGGACTCGGCATCAACGTCAGCGCCGCCATCTATCCGGGCGCCTTCGCCCTGGACTCGACGGTGGGAGATCTGCGCGTGGGCCTGGACGCGTTCCTCGCGGGCTTCTTCATCGGCAGGGATCACCTCCAGCTCTCCGCGGTGGGCCGCTATCTGCCGGGCGCGCCCGAGGGCCTGCTGGAAGTCGGCGGGCTCACGGCGGGACAGGTCTGGTACAGCAGCCGTCGCTCGACGGAGACGGGCTCCCTTCCTCTCCAGCTCCAGCCTGGCATCGCCTTCAGCGAGTACGTGCGCGGCTACGAGGACATCACCTTGCGCGCGAAGAACGCGATGGTCGGCACGGCCACGTATCGCTACCGCATGCCCATCGACTACGGCTGGGCCTCCACGCTGTGGCTGTTCCCGTCGCTCTTCGTGAGCAACCTCCAGCTCGAGGTCTTCGGGACGCTGGCGCGCACGGACAACCGGGACAACCACGGGGCCTTCGGCACCGCGCTGTCGTTGCAGTCCACCATCGGCCAGTCGGTGCCTTTCTCCCTCTTCTACCAGTTCTCCCGTCGCTACGACGATGGGCTGGGAGACCTGCACCTGGTGGGGTTCGGTCTCTAATCGCGGGAGTGTGACTCCAACACGGACGCGCCCGGCAGCATGCGTCCTCACCTCCCTCACCCACGGGAAGCGACGTGTGCAGCGTCAGCGACATGCCCCGGTCATATCAAGCACGGGCCCTGCCTGATTCCTGGCGAACCACCGCGACCTACCGAGCGCGTCCCAGCCCGTACAGCCCCGCCGCGCGGGCATGGGCCAGCACTCCCGAGGGCACCAGGTCCGAGGG
This sequence comes from Myxococcus sp. AB025B, assembly GCF_006518215.1. Lineage (NCBI taxonomy): Bacteria > Pseudomonadati > Myxococcota > Myxococcia > Myxococcales > Myxococcaceae > Myxococcus > Myxococcus sp. AB025B. Next base: position 11,386 of record NZ_SRLW01000190.1, on the reverse strand, counting down.
CTCCTTGCCTCGGGCCAGCAGCTCACGAATCTCCGTGGAGGACACCTCCGCCAAGGGAGGCCCCACGGTGTTGGGCGCCGGATAGCCCGCGCGGTACAGCACCAGCACACGCGACATCGCCTCGATGCGGTGGAAGTCCTTCCAGTGCGGCAGGTCCCTCAGGATGTCGCTGCCGATGATGATGGACCAGCGCACGTCCGGGTGACGCGCCACCAGCAGCTCGAGCGTGTCCACCGTGCGCCCCGTCAACCCCGGCTCGCTCTCGATGCGCGTCGTCCTCAACCAGCCCGAGGTCTCCCGACACATCGCCTCGCACATCGCGATGCGGTGCTCGAAGTCCTCCATCTGCTTGCCGAACGGGTGCTGCCAGGACGGCATCAGCCACACCTGGTCCACGCCCTGCGTCGCGTGCACGTACGAGGCGGCCATCAGGTGCCCCACGTGCGGCGGGTTGAACGAGCCTCCAAGCAGCGCGACCTGCACGTCAGGGCCTCACGTCACTTCAAGGTCAGCTTCGGGGACTTCTTGTCCAACGTCAGCACGTGGGGCTCCAGCACCACGTGGCCATCCAGCCGGTACGCGGAGAAGCGCAGCTCCCGGTCCACCCGATCCAACAGCGCGCACGTCTGCTCCGCCGCGCCCACCAGCCTCCCCGGCGTCAGGAAGTAGCGCGGGCCAATCTGCACCACCTTGGGCTCCGGGTCCTTGCCATGGATGAACACCAGCGCGTTGAGCAGGTCCTCGCGCGTCAGGTCGTTCTTGTCGTGCACCACGCAGCACAGCGTGTCGCCCAGCAGGTCCATCGCCTTGTTGTTGATGGCGGGGTCCCGATACTGGAGCGAGTCCCGCTCCGGCACGCGCACGAAGCGCTCCATCACCAGCCGCCGGTCCTCCTCGGAGGCCACGTCCGCGGGGGCCTCGCCCCGGGACGGCGTGCGGGGCAGCGCGTCCTGGCTGCCCAGCCACTGGCTCACGTCCGCCAGGAAGTCCGCGTCCGAGTACTCCCGGCCGCCGCGCGACTTCTGCCGGCGCCAGAGCAGCCACTCGTCCAGGTCCGTGTAGCGCGCGCCCGTGAACAGGAACCGCCGCGCCCCCAGGGAGCGCAGCAGCTCGTAGGCCGCATCGAAGGCTTGAAGGTCGCCGTGGCTGTCGGAGAAGACACCAATCACGTGGAAGGTCCCACGCTCAAGCGTACAGCAGGAAGGGCTCCCTGTGCCCGGCGAAGCGCTCGGATTGGGCCTGGAACCCCTCCATCAGCCGGTCCAGGCTCCACCCCTCCAGGATGCCCCGGCGCACCTGGTCCGTCCCGCACAGCAGGTCGAACGCCGGCACGTCCTCCACGAACTCGTACGCGTCCGCCCGCCAGTCGAACCTCCCCGGGCCGATGTCGTGCAGCGCCTGGAAGATGGCGATGCCCGTGCGCAGCGGCTGGAACGCCCGCCGGTCCGTCACGTGGATGAAGGCCCCGTTGCAGGACTCGCCCCGGTACTTGTCGAACGTCGGCGTGAAGCCCACCGCGCGGAAGGCCACCCCCGGCAGCTGCTCCTTCGCCAGCCGCGCCAGCAGCGCGTCCGTGTCCACCCAGGGCGCGCCGAACTGCTCGAACGGGCGGCACGTCCCGCGCCCCTCGGACACGTTGGTGCCCTCGCCCAGGCACATGCCCGGGTACACCAGCGCCGTGTCCGGCGTGGGCATGTTGGGCGACGGGGAGATGAACGGCAGGCCCGTCTCGGACCAGAACTGCTCGCGGCGCCAGCCCTCGCACGGCACCACCGTCAGCTCACAGCCGAAGCCCTCCTGCGCGTTGAACAGCCGCGCCAGCTCTCCCGCCGTCATGCCGTGACGGTTGGGCAGCGCGTACAGGCCCACGAAGGAGCGGAAGCCCTCCCCCACCAGGTTGCCCTCCATCGCCACGCCGTTGAGCGGGTTGGGCCGATCCAACACGTAGAAGGGCACGCCCGCCTTCGCCGCCACCTTCATCGCCAGGGCCATGGTGTAGACGTAGGTGTAGTAGCGGCTGCCCACGTCCTGGATGTCGAACACGAGCGCGTCCAGGCCCTGGAGCCACTCGACGCGCGGGGACAGCGACTCGAAGGTGGAGCCATAGAGGCTGTGCACGGGCACACCCGTGCGCCGGTCCTTCGCCTCGTCCACGGCGACCATGTACTGCGCCTCGCCGCGCACACCGTGCTCGGGGCCGAACAGCGCCGCCAGCGTCACGCCCGGCGCCTGGGACAACAGGTCCGCCAGGTGCCGGAAGCGCGAGTCCACGCTGGTGGGATTGACGATGGCGCCCACACGCTTGCCCTTCAGCGAGGAGAAGCCCTGCTCCACCCAGACATCCAGTCCCGTCTGCACCTTCGTCACGGTGATTCCTTCCTCGCGCGAGCCCAGCCGGGCCCGGGCCTAATCCTTGAAGCTCTTGAGCGCGTGCTCGGCAGACGCCCGGGAGTCACACTTCCCCATGCCCAGGAAGCCGCCCGAGCCATCATCCGGGCCGCCATCCTCGGCGAGGTCCTCCAGCGCCGACACCGCGCTCGTCAGCTTGAGCGAGCGCACCGTGTCCACCGCGGCCACGCGCACGTTGCAGGTCGGATGCGCCAGCAACTGGATGATGCGCTTCTCCGCGTCGCGGTTGCCCACCTTCGCCGCGCGCCCGTAGTCCTCCAGCGAGCGACGGGTGTTCTCCATCGCCTCGTCCAGCCGCCCCTGCAGGTAGAGCCGCTTGCCCGGGTCCTGCTCCTCGGCGATGACCTTGCGCGCCTCCTTCACCAGCGGGTCGCGCTCCGCCTTGGGCGCACTCTCCACCGCGGAGATGGCCCGCATCGCGTGGCCGCCACCGAGCGCCACCATGCCCACGCCCGCCACCGCGACCGCCAGCAACACGCAGCCGGCCACCACCAGCGCCTTGCGCTGGGAAGACAGCGTCCTCAACGCCCCCGAGACGCCGCCCACCTCCTCCAATCGGGAGGTGGCATGTCGCCCGAGTCCCACCGCCTGCTGCCCCAACACCACCGCGTGCTGCCCCAGCACCGCCGCGCCCGCCGCGGCCTTCTGGCCCAGCGCCGCCGCCTTCACCCCGAGCTGCTGAAGTTCCCCGCCGGGCGCCTCCAGCGCGGACTCCGGCACGCGCGACAGGGCCAGGTTGCCGTAGGGCGGATTCGATTCGCTGCCCGGCGCCTCGGCGATGGCGCCCGCCGACGGCGCCTCCACCCTGTACGGCGCGCGCGGCACCTGGAAGACGCGGATCTTCCCGGGGATGCCCTTGAGCTCGAAGGCCCCCACCTCGCGCGCGGGCACCTCGGCCCGGTTCATCGCGAGGTAGACGGCCTCCGTGAAGTACACCTCGCCCGCCTCGGCCAGCCCCTCCACGCGCGCGGCGATGTTCACCGGCTCGCCGAAGATGTCGTTGCCGTCCAGGCGCACCTCCCCCACGTTGATGGCGAAGCGCACGTGGAGCTGGTCCGCCTCCGGTGACACCCGGTTGTGGTGCCACAGCCGGTCCTGGATGGCGACGCCGCTCAAGACGGCCTGGGTGGGCGACTCGAAGGTGACGAGCAGCGCGTCACCGATGGACTTGATGATGCGGCCACCGAACGCCTTGAAGAGCGGCGACAGCAGGGCACCGTGGATGCGCAGCAGACGCTGGTTCTCCTCCAGCGTCTGCCGACGGGTCCGCTCGGTGAAGCCCTTGATGTCGGTGAAGACGATGGCGAGGTTGGCGGTCTTCAAAGCGCGCGCAGTCTATGCGCCACGCTCTCGGGTGCAATCGCAACGACGCATCGCGACGTCGACCGTCAGCGACGCGACGGCTTGAGTGCTCGCATGCGCCGCTTCTCCCGCGGCTCCATGGACTTGCGCACCTTCGCCGCGAGCTGGGGCCGCTCCGTGCGGTCATAGAAGTCGGCCAGCCGCCGGAGCACCAACGGGCTGTCCGGCTGGAAGCTCCTCGCCGCCAGCAGCTCCGTCTCCGCGTCCAGCAGCCGCTCCTGCTTCTCCAGCACGTCCGCCAGTTGCAGGCGCACCTGCACCCACTCGGGCTTCGCGCGCGCCAGGTAGCGGTAGTGGAGCTCCGCCTTGAGCAGGTCGCCCAGCGACACCCACAGGCCCCCGAGCCGGAAGCGGGCCTCCTCGTAGGAGCCCCGGTGCTGCACCGCCGTCTCGTAGGCGCGGGCCGCCTGCATGGGGTTGCCGCGCTCCTCCCAGAGGAGCCCCCGCAGGTACCAGGCGCGGGGGTTGGTGGGGGCCTCGCGGGTGGCGACCTCCAGGTGGGCCTCGGCCTGCTCCATGGAGCCTCCCAGCTTCAGGAGCAGCCGGGCTGCCTCCATCCGTGGCAGCTCCCACCGGGGCTGGCCAAGAACCAGGGCCTCCACGGCCTGGAGCGCGGCGGCGTCGTCCCCAGCCGCCTCCAGGGCAAGCGCGTCCGACAGCGTGCCGGGCGAGGGGGCGGCGGCCGGGGTTCGCGCTCCCGTCAGGGCGGAGGGCTGTGCGGCGTCAGCGGCGCCCGCCAGGCACGCCACCAGGATGACCCAGTGCATGCGCGGCAGATAGCAGAGCCGAGCCGGGCGCCTCAATAGATCCTCTTGACGGCCGGACGGCCACGCATGAAACCCATGACCGTGCAGATATCCCAAAAGACGCTGGAAGACCTCGGATTCGCGGATGTGCTCCGAGCGCTGACGCAGCGGTGTCGGACGGAGCCAGGCCGGGAGCGCGTGCTCGCCCGCCCGTTCCTCGACACGGCCGAGCAGGTCTCGGAGGCGCTGGCCCTGGTGGGTGAGGCGCGAACCCTCTCTCAGGAGCAGTTCTCCCTCCCGCTCGGCGGCGTGGTGGACCTGCGAATCCATGTGGGCCACGCCGCCAAGGGCGGCACCCTGGAGCCCCGGCAGCTCATCGACGGCGCCCAGCTCCTGTTCGCCTTCGTGCGCACCCGCGAGGCCCTGGACGAGCGCAAGGAGCGCGTGCCCCGGCTGATGGACATCGCCCGGCGGCTGCCCCTGCTGGAGTCGCTGGCCCGGCGCATCGACCAGTGTTTCGAACCGGACGGTGAGATCTCGGACCGGGCGAGCCCGGAGCTTCGCGAGGCCCGCGACAGGGCGCGCGGCCTGCACCGTCGCATCAAGTCGCGCCTGGACGAGATGCTCCACGACCAGGGCTTCGTCGCCAAGCTGCGGGAGAACTACTACACCCTGCGCAATGGCCGTTACGTGGTGCCGGTGGTGTCGAACTACCGCGCGGAGGTGGACGGCATCGTCCACAACGCGAGCCAGACGGGCCAGACGCTCTTCATGGAGCCGCAGGCCATGGTGGGGCTGGGCAACGACCTGGCCATCGCGCAGTCGGTGGTGCTGGAGGAGGAGCGGCGGGTGCTCCAGGAGCTGAGCCAGCTGCTCGGCCGGGAGGCGGACCGCATCCTGGAGGGCCTGGAGGCGGTGGCGGAGCTGGACGAGGTGGAGGCGGTGGCCATCCTCTCCTCGGACCTGGACGCGACGACGCCGGAGTTCGCGGGCGTGACGGAGCTCCAGTTGCGGATGCTGCGCCACCCTCGCCTGGTGCTGCGAGGCACCGAGGTGGTGGCCAACGACGTGACGCTCAACGGCGGGGCGAAGGCGCTCATCGTGTCCGGCCCCAACGCGGGCGGCAAGACGGTGACGCTGACGGGCGTGGGGCTGTGCGCGCTGATGCTGCGCGCGGGCCTGCCGATTCCGGTGGGCGAAGGCTCGCGGATGCCGCTGTACCGCTCGGTGCACTCGACGGTGGGCGACTCGCAGGACCTGGCGCAGGGCCTGTCGACGTTCAGCGCGCACGTGGTGATGCTGCGCGACATCATCGCGGAGGTCGGCGAGGGCTCGCTGGTGATGATCGACGAGATCGCCGCGGACACGGACCCGCGCGAGGGCGCGGCCATCGCCATCGCGGTGCTCGAGGACCTGCTGGCCAGGAACGCCGTGGCCCTGGTGACGACGCACCTGGAGGAGCTCAAGGCGCTGGCGCACATGGACCCGCGCTTCCTGAACGCGAGGGTGGGCTTCGACTCGAAGCGCATGGCGCCGACGTATCGGCTCCAGATTGGCGCCGCGGGCCAGTCCTCGGCCATCGAGGTCGCGGCGCGGGTGGGCCTGCCCCAGCGGGTGTGCGAGCGCGCCCGTGAGCTGACGATGAACGCGGGCGGTCCCCTGTCGCAGGCGCTGGCGGCGGCCGAGGAGGAGCGGCGCAAGCTCTCCGAGGAGCTGGAGAAGGCGCGGGTGGCGGCGAAGGAGGCCGAGGCGCTGCGCGTGGAGCTGGAGAAGCAGAAGCAGACCTTCGAGCGCGAGCGCCGCGCGAAGATGATGCAGTTCAACGAGGACGTCCACGCGGCGAGCGAGCTGGCGGCGACGGAGGTCCAGAAGCTGCTCACGAAGCTGCGCGCCGAGCAGAACGAGAAGGCGCTGTCGGAGGCACGGCAGCAGTTGCTGCAGCGGGCCGAGGACGCGCAGAAGCGGGCCCTGGCCGCGAGGGCGGAGCTGTTCCAGGTGGAGGCCCCGGCGCCGGTGAACCTCAAGGTCGGCGCGTGGGTGCACCACTCGGGGCTGGCTCGGGATGTGGAGATTCTCGAGCTGGCGGATGGGCACGCGGTGGTGTCCGCGGGCGGCGCGATGAAGATGCGGGTGCCCACCTCGGAGCTGTCGGGTTCTCGCACGCGCAAGCCGCAGCAGGCGAAGTTCCCGGAGCGGCAGAAGCAGGATGCGGCGCTGAAGCGCGCGTCCACGGCGGCGGGCGCGCCGGTGGACGCGATGAACTTCCGCTGTGACGTGCGCGGCATGCGCGCGGACGAGGCCCTGGCGGAGGTGGAGTCCTTCCTGGACCAGGGCATGCGCAGCGGTGAAGAGGCCGCGCTCATCGTCCACGGACATGGCACGGGCGCGCTGAAGCAGGCGCTGCGGGACTATCTGGCGAACTCGCCCTACATCCGGATGTATCGCCCGGGAGAGAGCCACGAGGGCGGCGACGGCGTCACGGTGGTTGCGCTGCGCTCCTGAGACAGTTCCTCATAGAAGCCCTCATGGGCTCGGACCTGCTGGGCACATCCATGGGGTCGACAGCAAGGCGCCGGCCTCTCGCGAGCGGCCGGCGCGCCCTCAGTGGTGTCGCCCCAGGCTCTCGTGGCTCGTCACCCACTCCTCCGAGCCCAATGAGGAGGCCACCGCGCAGGCCAGCGACAGCTCCCCCGCGAGCACCACGCCAGCGACAATCTCCGCGAGCCGGCGCACCTTGCCTCGCCCGAAGCAGTCCATCAGCTCCAGACACTCGCGCTGCGTGGGCAGCCCCGTGCCGCCTCCGTGTGTCGCCAGCACCAGCGACGGGAGCGTGATGGAGGCATGCAGGTCGCCCTCCGGCGTCTCGTCCATGTACAGGTCGCCCGCGGCCGACTCCGCCAGCGTCGCCACGTCCTGGCCGGTGGCGATGAACAACGCCGCGAGCGCGTTGGCGGACTGACACCCGTTGTTGTGCGCCCCCGCGAGGCTGGAGCCCTCCGCGCTGACCCGCTGCAACAGGACGACCTGCTGCACGGAGGTCCGCATCTTCTCCAGCAACAGCGCCTTGGGCACCACCACCTCCGCCGTCACGCGCTTGCCCCGCGTCTGGAGGATGTTCAGCCGTGACGACTTCTTGTCGGTGGAGACGTTCCCATCCAGGAAGCTCGCCCGGATGTGCGGATACTGCTCGCGAATCCAGAGCAGCGCCGCGAACGTGGCCTTGCCCACCATGTTCTGGCCCGCCGCGTCCCCCGTCGCGAAGTTGAACCGCACGAAGACGAACCGGTGGAGCTGATACGTCTCCAGGCGCAGCAACTTCGCCACATGGCTCGTCGCCTCGGCCTGCTCCGCGATGGCGGACTCGTTCGCTCGCAGCCACCGCGAGAAATCACGCCCCGCCTTCGCATCGTCGAACACGAAGACCGGCGCGCGCTGCATGGCATCCTCCAACACCGTACAGCGGGCTCCGCCACACGCGTTGAGCAGCTTGATGCCCCGGTTGTAGCTCGCCACCATCGCGCCCTCCGTCGTGGCCAGCGGAATCAGATACGGACCGTGGGCGTACTCTCCCTGGATGATGAGCGGCCCCGCGAGGCCCAGCGGGACCTGCGCCACCCCGGTGAAGTGCTCACACGCGTTCCTCGCATGCGCGGGCTCGAACGAGGGGCTCGACACATGGCTCAGCCGCGTCCCAGCCCACTGCTCCGCGTGGGCCCGCCGCGCGCGGACGACCTCCTCGGCGAAGTCGTCATCCGGGGCGCGCGGAATCCGCCCATCCGCCTCCGGATGCGGCTCGTCGATGACCTGGGTCACCTCCGCGCGGATGACGCCATGAACCCCACACTCGAGCTCCAGCTCGACGCGGTGCTCCCCCATCGCGAGCGGCGGAATCCCGACCCGGAGCCACACACGCCGTTGTCGCTCGAAGAGGAACGGACACCGGGACGACAGGTCCACACCGGGCCACACCGCCCCCTCCTCGGGGACCAGGACGATGTCCTCCAGCGGAACCTCGCGCCCGTTCACCCGCACCGCCCCCACCCGGATGAGCTGGAGGTCCGCGACCTGGTTCGTCAGCGAGACCTCCACGGCTCCACGTCGATTCCTGAGACACGGCCCCAACACCATCGGGGCCGACCCATCCAAGCCGGTGCCTTCGTTGCTCATGTCCCCTCCCACCGGGAACATGATTCACGTGCTCACCTCCGACCACGGCCCCAGGTCCCTAGCGTGAGACAGCGAGCGAGGAGATGCGATCATTCCACGGCCCGCCCGCCACCGAGTCGACACTGTCGATGCTGGAGGACGTGCTGAAACACCGTCCAGACATGAACGCATGCTCGCACAGCGTCGCCTGATACGAGCCGAGCACCGTCACGGAGCTGGTGACGTCGTTGAAGCCGAAGTCCCCCAGGTTGCCGACGCTCGACGTGAGCCGCATCACGTTGCCCTCGTGGCCCCCGTGCTCGTGCAGGTACACGCCGTCTCCCGCCGAGTACCCCTGCACCGCGTACGTGTAATCACCCGACGACGTCTTGTAACCACGACCGTAGTCCGAGTACGCCCAGTTGCTCAGGCCTCCCGGTGAGCGCTTCACCACCACGGACCAGAGCTGGAACGGAAAGCGCGCACTCAGCCGGCCATGGAGCTGCGTGGCCCGATCTCCCGCGCCGCCAGAGAGGCTCCCGAGCTGTCCGTTCACGTAGCTGGCGAGATACGAGGGCCCCACCACGCTCGTCACCGTGCGCGTCGTGAAGGCCAGGTGGGTGTACTCATCCATGGAGTCGGACTGGAGGAACGCGCCCTCGTAGTGCATCCAGCCGCCCCACTCCCGCTTCAGCGCCAGGATGTGCCAGTACCGCCCCGGCGCCGCGTTCTGGAGGAACGCCCGCGTCCCGCGCCACCGGGCCTCCGCGTCACCGCCCACCGTGTGCGCCGTGTTCCGGAAGATGATTCCGAAGTCCGGAGGGAGCGCCGCGCTGCTCGGCAGGAGCCGAACGTTGAGCGCGAGGATGGCGTCAATCAGGCCCGCGCCGGGGAAGTCCATCATCAGGATTCCCGCGCGCTGCGCGTACCCGCCCACCAGGTGGTCGATGGCGAAGTCGTTCACCCCGCGATAGCCGATGCCCAGGACATTGATGCCACCCGCGACGTGGAGCGGATGCGCCATGGCGGAGGCGCCGCTCAGGAAGTTCACGAACAGCTTCGACGGCGCGCCACCCTGCGTCCGGTCCAGGTGCGCCCGGACCTTGTTCCACTTGTCGTCGATGTCCGCGAGCTGCGACACGGTCCAGTCATCCTGGAGCTCCAGCGCCCCCCAGGGGATGCCGTAAGCGCCCCCCGCGAAGTCGTCCAACACGACGATGCGCCCGCGCACCTCGCCCAGCGTGGGCACATGCGAGCCTCGCCAGAGATACGGACTGTAGGCCGGCTGGTCGCGATACCACTCGAAGGTCTGGTTGAAGCTCCGGGTGATGTCCTCCTCGGTGTGCTCGCGCTTCACGCGCATCACCACCGTCTCGGTGGGGTTGTCGTTCAGGAACTGGATGGTGGTGCGCAGGACGTCATCGAAGTTGACGTGCAGGTACACCACACCGTGATGGATGGTGAACCGGTCGCCGATGTGTCGACACCGGATGTCCAACGCGCGCACGCCCGCATCCAACTGCTTGCGCAGGTCCAACGACTGCGTCTGCGTCAGGCTCCCGCCATACGACTGATACGCCATGGTGTCGTGCGTGCCGGGGATGGACAACGACGCGAGGCTCGTCGAGTTCGACACCCAGCTCATCCACGAAGGATGGGTCGTCTCGATGCTGCCGGAGTCGTTGTAGTAGCGCCCTCGCGCGAGCGCGGAGGGGGCCGCCGCCACCAGCCCCACCGCCAGGGACACGAGGAGGTGACGCAGACGCAGGACTGACATGAAGCCCTCGACAGGGATGAGCGATAAGCCGCAAAAACAGCTTACCACTCAAAGCGCCATTCGGGCGGGAAGGCAGGCGCTCGACACTCCGGGAGGAACTTGTCGAGGGAACGGGCGGGTCCACACCGTACGGGCATGCTCCAGCTCGACCACTTCGGTTTCGTGACGACGGACCTGGACGCGAGCGTGCGCTTCTACGAGGCGTGCCTGAAGCCGATTGGCCTGGGCGTCCTGGAGCGCGGCGAGGGCTTCGTCATCTTTGGCACGGACGCGAAGTCGCCGTTCCTCTGGGTGGGCACCTTGAGGCCGTCGACCTGGACGGCCGAGCACGCGCCGGCGCGCAGCCCGCTCCACCTCGCGTTCGCCACGAAGGACCGCGCGGTGGTGGACGCCTTCCACCAGCGGGGCCTCGCCGCGGGAGGACGGGACAACGGCGCCCCCGGGGTCCGCGAGGGCGGCTTCTCGTACTACGCCGCGTTCCTGCTGGACCCGGACGGCAACAACATCGAGGCCTGTGTCCGCCTGACGTGAGCTCAGCCGGGGGACTGTCCCGACAACGCACGCTCCAGCGCCGCAGCCTGCGCCCGCTGGTCCGCGTCGGGGCTCCGGCTCGCGGGCCTCAAGTGCGCTCGCGCCCGCTCCGGGTCCGTCTTCGCCAGCGCCATGGCCATGCAGAGGTTCGCGCCGGGGTGCTCGGCGTGAGCCGCGAGCACCGGCGCCAGGACCTCCGCCGCGCGCGCGTCCTCGGTGCGCTCCAGCAGGGCCATCGCCAGCTCACACGCGGGCTCGGGGTCCGAGGGCGCCTTCGCGTGGACCAACTCCAGGAGCTGAACGGAGCGCTCCCGCTCACCCGCGGCGTCCAGGGCCCGCGACAACGCGTGCATCACCTTCACGTCTCCGGGGGCCTCGCGAAGCGCGGCCTCCAGCAGGCGCGCCGCCTCCCGCC
>NZ_SRLW01000018.1:0-57164 GCF_006518215.1 Myxococcus sp. AB025B | reverse complement strand
GGGCTTGGAAGAGGTGGGCATGGCGTTGGGCGGCGTATACTCGCAACCCGCGTGAGATACGAGTTGCTCCTACAGACGAAGACGCCGGGCACGCCCTACGAGGCGGCGCGGGTGGATGGTCTCCTCTCCGAGCGGCGGGTGAGCGCCCGTCCGGACGGCAACCGGCTCTGGCATCTCGAGCACGGGGACGTGGAGGTGGGCGAGCTGCGCGAGGGCGGACGGGTGGTGGCCACCGAGCTGCGCATCCCCCTGTCCGAGCGCACGGAGCTGGTGCGCGAGGTGGTGGCCGAGGCCGCTGGCATCGCCAGCGCGGCCGGCGCGCGGCTGGTGGACCCCCAGCTGGGGCGCTCGCTGTCGGCCACGGACGACCACGTGGTGGTGGACCAGTACCTGCGCACGGTCCGCTACGAGGGCTCCATGTCCGTGGGCTCCATGTCGTTCACCCCGGCCACGAGTGAGAGCTCGCGCGGCTTCCAGCCCGGCGCCAAGTTCTTCCTCATCGCCATCGGCGCCTTCTTCTTCCTGTACCTGCTGGTGGACTCGATGATCGGGAGCCTCGGCGGCAGGTAGACAGCGGGCGAGGGGAGGGGCGCCGCCCCTGCCGTCGGGTTGTCCAGCACGAGGGGCCGCTCGGCGTTAGGTTGGGGGTGTGTTCAAGTACTTCCTGCTCGCGCTGATTCTCCCCTTCGTGGAGCTGTACCTGCTGGTCGCCATCGGCCGGGAGGTGGGCTTCCTTCCGACGCTCTCCGTCGTGCTCCTGACGGGGCTCGTGGGCTCCTGGCTCGCGCGCCGCGAGGGGAGCCGGGTGATGCGTCGGTGGCGCGACGCGCTCGCCATGCGGCAGGTGCCGGAGGAGGGCCTGTTCAGCGGCGCGCTGGTGATGCTCGGCGGCCTGCTCCTGCTGGTGCCGGGCTTCCTCACCGACGTGGTGGGCCTGTCGCTGCTCCTGCCTCCGGTGCGCCGGTTCGTCACGGCGCGCCTGCGCCGTGCGGTGGAGCGCCGCATGCGGGACGGCTCGTTCCATGTGACCACCCTTGGCGGCATGGGGTTCCCCGGTCCGTTCCCGGGAGAACCCCGGGGCGGCACACCGTTCCCCGAGTCCTGGTCCGACACGGCTCCGAAGGGCCCCAGCCGCATCCGCTCCGGCGCGTCACGCGCGGAGGTGGACGCGGAGTTCACCGAGGACGAGCCGAGGCACTGAGGCTCGGCGTCAGGCCCGCGGGCTCATGCGCGTGCCGCTCAGGCTCGCGTTGAGCGTGGTGGAGCCGGCGCGCCACGGACGGGCCTGCTCCATCAGCCAGCGGCCCAGCCACGCCACCACCGCGCACGTCACGAGCAGCGCCACGCCGATGCCCACCGCGGCGGGGACTCCGAGCCGGGGGCCGATGCGGCCCGCGAGGCCCGCGATGTCCGCCCAGCCGTACACCACCGGCAGGTGCAGCACGTAGATCCACAAGGACAGCCGCCCGAACGGCGCCAGCAGCTTGCTCAACCGGACGGGCGCGAGGTTGACGGCGCCCAGCACCAGGAGCCCCTGACCCACGCGGTACGCCACCAGCCACGCGCTCGCGGGCGTCCAGTCCGCGGTCGTCATCCGCGTCAGCCCGAGCATCCCCGCGCCGAGCGCCAGCAGCGCCAGGCCCTGCGGCCAGCCCGGACGCAGCAGGTGCAGCGCGTACGCCGCGAACGCACCCGCGAAGAAGTAGCCCGCCCACGGGAAGAAGGGGAAGCGGCTGCCCGCGGCGCTGCCCAGGAATTGCTGCACCGCGCCCGGCAGACCCACGCCCAGCTTCCACGTGGTGGCGCTCACCAGCGGGATGCCCACCGCGAGCACGAGCAGGACCAACGGCCGGCCGCCCTGCGCGGGCACGAGCGCGAGCAGCACCGAGCCCACCAGCAACGCGAAGCCGATGCACTGGAGCGCGTCGAAGGTGAGGACGTGCGACACCATCGCGTCCGTCCAGCCCAGGTCCCGCACGGCGTGCCACCCGGGCCAGTGCAGGAAGTACCCCAGGAACAGCAGCAACAGCGAGCGGCGCACCCGACGCCCGAGCGTGTCTCGCGCGGCGTTGGGCCGGGTGCCCAGCGCGGCCACCACCGCCCAGCCGCTCACCAGCAGGAACAGGGGCGCGGTGACGCCGCGGAAGGCCCAGTAGTGCTGCACCCACGGCAGCAGGCGCGCCTCGGCCGAGAGCAGCGCGTCCAGCGTGTGTCCCAGCACCATCGCGAGGACCGCCAGACCGCGCGCCCCGTCGAGCCCGGGGTGCCGGTTCGATTGCTGCTGGAAGGTGAACGAGGGGCCGAGTCGGTTCACGCGACCCGGAGCATAGGACGATGTGCTGGACTCGTCTCGAAAACGCACCACCGGCGAGGTCATCCCCACACCCAGGGACAGGCCACCTGGACGGTCCGTGGGGTGCTACATCCCTGCTCATGAAGCTTTCCAACCGGAGCGGGTTCGCCCCCTGTCTCGTCGCGCTGCTGGCAAGCCCCGTCGCGAGCGCCGCGTCGGGGGATGACTGGCTGGGCCCGGACAAGCCCAAGCACTTCGCGGCCTGCTTCGTCCTCGCGGGCGTGGGCTATGGCGCGGGCGCGCTGCTCCTCGAGCCGCCCGAGGCGCGGCTCTGGACGGGCGCGGGGCTCGCGATGGGCGTGGGCGTGGGCAAGGAGCTGTACGACCTGGGGCGGGGCACCACCTTCTCGTTCAAGGACCTGGCCTGGGACGCCGCGGGGACGGCGACGGGCCTGGGCGTGTCGTGGCTGGTGGACCGGCTCCTCTTCGGCCCCACGCCCAGCCCCCAGGCGCGGGGCTCGCTACGGGCCGCTCCGCCCGTCGTGCTCCTCCTCGGGACGCGACGGGGACAAGAGGTCCTGGTCGGGACGCGCGCGGGCCTCGACGAGGCGCAGGAGGGGCTCTCGCTCCAGCAGCGGCTCCACCGTCATCAAGGCGCTGCCCTGCTCGGCGTGGCCTCCCGTGATGAGCACGGTGACCTTGCCGCGAGGACACTGGCGCAGACAGCCGGTGGGCATGACGCGGACTTCATCGGCGAGCCCCCGGTCGGCGAGCGAGCGCTGGAGCCAGCGCGGCAGCTCGACGCCGCCCCCGCTGCGCGCGCCGCGCATCAGGCACTTGCGGCAGATGAGGACATCGACGTCCCGGTTCGCGTCTCCACCGTCTTCATCCCGCATCCATCCTCCGAGTCGTCGAGCCGGGGCGCTCCGGGCTTGCCGCACCCGGTGGACGCCCCGCTGCGTGGGCGCTGAAGCGAAAGCGGCCCGTCAAAGCTGTCGCTCCCGGGAGGTAGCGGCCAGGGCGCGGCCTCGCACCCAGGGGCTCCTCGTCCGAGGAGCAGGGGAGCGGCGGAGCGCAGGCGTCTGACGGGCTGATGGACGCGGGAAGCGCGGGCGGGGTGCGTCACAAAGACGCGGGCCCCGGCCGGAGGCGGGGCTGATAGCGTGCCGGGCCGTCCACACCCCCTGGAGTGCGTCATGTCCCGAACCCGCTTCGTCACCCTGCTCACGCTGACCTCCCTGGGCGCGTTGTCGGGCTGTGAGCGCAAGCAGGAGCCCGTCGCGTCGCCCACGACGGCGAGCGCGCCGAAGCCGCCGGGCCCCAAGCCGATGACGCCCGAGCAGCTCTCGCACTTCTTCCGCCCGACGCCGCCGGCCAGGGACGCGAAGCCCGTGCCCCAGGACACCGAGGCCCAGGTGGCGCTGGGCCGCATGCTCTTCTTCGAGCCCCGGCTGTCGAAGAACCACGACGTCTCCTGCAACACCTGCCACGGCCTGGACACCTACGGCGTGGACAACAAGGCGCTGTCGGATGGGCACCGCGGGCAGAAGGGCTCGCGCAACTCGCCCACCGTCTACAACGCGGCGGGCCACATCGCGCAGTTCTGGGACGGGCGCGCGGACACGCTGGAGGCGCAGGCGTCCGGCCCCATCCTGAACCCGGTGGAGATGGCCATGCCGGACGAGCGCCGCGTGGTGGCCACGCTCTCCTCCATGCCGGAGTACGTGACGCGCTTCCGTGACGCGTTCCCTGGCGACAAGAAGCCCGTGTCGCTGGCGAACGCGGCGCGCGCCATCGCGGCCTTCGAGCGGGGGTTGACCACGCCGTCGCGCTTCGACCAGTACCTCGCCGGCCAGCACTCGGCGCTGAGCGAGGCGGAGCAGCGCGGCCTGCACCTCTTCGTGGTGACGGGCTGCACCACGTGCCACAACGGCCCGGCGGTGGGCGGCACGTCGTTCCAGAAGCTGGGGCTCATCGAGGACTACCCGGGCCTGAAGGACGCGGGGCGCTTCGACGCGACGAAGAACGAGGACGACCGGGGCAAGTTCCGCGTGCCCACGCTGCGCAACGTGGAGCGCACCGGTCCGTACCTGCACGACGGCAGCGTGGAGGAGCTGCCGACGATGGTGCGGCTGATGGCGAAGCACCAGCTGGCGCGGACGCTGACGGACGCGGAGGTGGATGACCTGGTGGCCTTCCTCAAGAGCCTCACCGGGGAGCTGCCGCCGCGCGAGCACATCGCCGCGCCGCCCCTGCCGCCCAGCACGAAGAAGACTCCCGAGCCGGACCCTTCCTGAGCTAAACCCCGAGAGACCCATGGACCGAATGTTCTTCTATGCCCACTCCGGGCTCCGCTATCTGGTGTTGCTCGCGGGCGTGCTGGCCATCGCCTACTTCGCCTTCGGGCTCGCCACGAAGCGCCCGTTCGACAAGGGAGGCCGCATCCTCGGCTCCTCCTTCGCGGGCCTGCTGCACCTCCAGGTGCTGCTCGGCATCCTCGTGCTGGTGACGCGCTTCTACTACCCGGCGCTCATCGGCCACATCGTGATGATGGTGCTCGCGGCCGGCTCCGCGCAGGCGCTGCTCTCGGTGAATCGCCGGCGTCCCCAGCCGGGCTACGCGCTGCCGCTGGCGGGCGTGGGGCTCGCGGTGCTCTTCATCATCGGTGGCATCATGGCCATCGGCCGCGGCGTGTTCACCACCACCGCGATGTGATGGGTCGCTCCAGGCGGGTGGAGCCTCGTGCTCCCCGCGTGGGCCCGGGCCTCGAGGCGTGTCTCGCCTCGGGGCCTTCGTGTTTCAGCAGGGCGGGGGCATGGACTCCATCTCGCGAGTGTCTCGCGGGGAGCCGAGCGCAAGGTTCGCCGCCGTGAGGCCCTCTTCGTCATGACGTGCGCCGCGCGCGTGCTGGCGCGGGCACCGCGAGCCCGCCCGGGATGCCTGCTGGCAAACAGTGCGTCAGCGTGTGTCATCGCGCGCAAATGCTGCGCACCGCTCGCTTGATTTCCGGAGCTTCGCGCCGCCGTGGGGCGTGGATCATCCTGGCCTTCGCGTTGCACTGACGTCCCCGCGTGCCGGGCAATGAGCCCGGCCTCCCCGCGAGGAGGGGCACGCAGCAATGCGGACACGTGAGCTGGGAGGACGGCCGCGTCAGGAGCGAACGCTCGTCCCCATCATTCCGCTCCTGGCCCTGTTGGCGGCGCCGGCCGCGCTGGCGCAGGGCGCCGCGCGCCAGGGCGCTCAGCTCTTCACCCAGCGGTGCGCCACGTGCCACTCGATGGGCGAGGGCGACCGGATTGGCCCCGACCTCCACGGCGTGCTGGAGCGCCGCGACGAGGCCTGGGTGACGCGCTTCATCAAGAGCCCCGGCGCGCTCATCGACTCGGGCGACCCGGTGGCCACCGAGCTGCTCGCGAAGTTCAACGGCGTGCGCATGCCGGACCAGGCGCTCTCCGACGCGGAGCGCGACAGCCTCTACGCCTTCATCCGCGACTGCACGCAGAAGGGGAAGGGCGGCTGCAAGCCCTCGCCCGCGGAGAAGATGGGCACGGACGCCACGCCGGAGGAGATTGCCCGGGGCCGCCGGCTCTTCGAGGGCGCGGAGTCGCTGAAGAACGGCGGCGCGGCCTGCATCGGCTGCCACGACGTGCGCGGGCTGGGCGTGGCGGGCGGCGGCACGCTGGGCCCCAACCTCACCTTCGCCTTCGCGCGGATGGGCGAGAAGGGCATGCGCCCGGCGCTGGCGAAGCTGGAGGGGCCGATGATGGGGCCGCTCTACGCGAAGGCGCCGCTCGACGAGGAGGAGCAGTACGCCCTCAAGGCATACCTCGCGGACGTGTCCCGCGATGGCAGCCGTCCCCGGGGGGACCGTGACTTCTTCTACCTGGGGCTCGTCGGCATGGCCGCGGTCCTGGGCTTCATCGGAGTGATGTTCTCGGCTCCGTCCACGCGAGGTCAGTCGTGAGCGACGCGTTCCTCTTCAACGCCCTGCCGTACGCGGCGGCCGGCGTGGCCCTCGCGGGCACCATCTGGAGGGTCACCGCGCGCGAGCCCGCGCCGCCCACCACGCCCTGGACGGCCGCGGGGCGCGCGGTGCTGGCGGGGGTCGCCATCGTCGCGTTCTTCCATCTCTTGGGGCTGGCCGCGCCTCGCGCGATGCAGGCCTTCAACGCCTCTCCCGCGCGCCTGTTCACGCTGGAGTCGCTGCAGCTCATCGGCGCGATGCTGCTGGCCTGGGGGCTCGCGTCGCTGGGGCTTCGCAAGGCGAAGGCGGGGCAGTGGACGCCCGCGCTCACGCTAGGCCTGCTCTTCGCGCACGTGCTCACCGCCGTGTACATCGCGGTGGCGCTGCGCTGGGGCACGGCCTGGTACCTGCACATCGGTGTGCCGTACGTGCGCTCGCTGATGACGTTCCAGCCGGACGCGACGCGGATGCTCACGGCGCCGACCGTCTACCAGGTGCACGTGCTCCTGGGCTTCGTGCTGCTGGCGCTGGCGCCCTTCATCCGGATGAACCGCGCGACGGTGCCCCAGCGCGCGGAGGAGTCGGTGGAGCCGGGCCTGCTCGGCACGCCTCGGGAGGAGACGCCATGAGCCGCGCATCCATCCGCGGGCTCGGCCAGGCCGGCGCGCTCCTCGCGCTGGGACTGGGCGGGTGCAGCGGGCCGGTGAACAACCAGCAGGGCCACATGCCGGCGCAGCCGGTGGCCTTCTCGCACGCGGTCCACGCGGGCCAGTACGAGCTGGACTGTCAGTACTGCCACGTGGGCGCCGAGCAGAGCCGTCACGCGGGCGTGCCGTCCGCCAGCGTCTGCATGAACTGCCACACACAGGTGAAGAAGGACTCGCCCGAAATCCAGAAGGTGGCCGCCGCGGTGGCGGCCAACGCGCCCATCCAGTGGGTGCGCGTGCACCGGCTGCCGGACCACGCCTTCTTCAACCACGCCAGCCACGTCACCGCGGGCCTGAAGTGCCAGACCTGCCACGGCGCGGTGGAGCAGATGGTGCGCGTGGAGCAGGTGGAGCCCATGACGATGGGCTGGTGCCTGGACTGTCACCGCAAGACGGGCGCGGAAGGATTGACGGCGCCCATCGCTTCCGCGCCGCGCAAGGGGGAGCTGTTGGCCCTCATGTCCGGTGAGCCGCTTCCCGAGCCCTCGAAGACCCCTCGCACCCTCCAGCCGCCCTCGGACTGCTCGAGCTGCCACCGCTGAGGACCCCCGCGCCATGTCCGACAAACTTCCCCAGTACTGGCAGAGCCTGGCCGAGCGCGCGACGGATGCCTCGTGGCTCGACACGCAGCGCAACGAGTTCGCCGAGGAGCTTCCGGTGGGCGTCGCCGCCGCGCCTCCGGATGCGAGCAGCCGTCGTGACTTCTTCAAGATGATGGGCCTGAGCGCCGCGGCGGCCATGGTGGCCTGCCAGCGCGCGCCGGTGCAGAAGCTCATCCCCTACGTGTCGCGGCCGGACGAGGTGACGCCGGGCACGGCGCTCTGGTACGCGTCCACGTGCGACGCGTGCCCCGCGCGCTGCGGCCTGTTGCTCAAGACGCGCGACGGTCGCCCCATCAAGGTCGAGGGCAACGACGAGCACCCCGTGTCCCGCGGCGGCGTGTGCGCCGTGGGCCAGGCCTCCGTGCTCTCGCTCTACGACGCGAGCCGCGCCCGCTTCCCCTCGCGCGCCAGCAGCCGGGTGTCGTGGACGGACCTGGACGCCGAGGTGAAGAAGGGCCTCGCCAAGGCGACCGAGGACGGCAAGGCCATCCGGCTGGTGCTGCCGTGGGTGATGGGGCCCACGGCGGAGGCCGCGGTGGCGCGCTTCCTCGCCGCGCACCCGACGGCGCGCACGGTGCGCTACGAGCCCCTGGGCGAGCTGTCGTCGCTGGGGGATGCGTACCGCGTCACGCACGGCGCCCGCGTGGTGCCGGACTACCGCTTCGACAAGGCGGAGGTCATCGCCAGCTTCGGCGCGGACTTCCTGGGCACCTGGGTGTCTCCGGTGGCCTTCACGCGGCAGTACGCGCAGGCGCGTGACGCGGCCGCGCGCAAGGCGATGGCGCGCCACTTCCAGGTGGAGCCGGTGATGACGCTCACCGGCGCGGCGGCGGACCGTCGCTTCGTGGTGGCGCCGTCCGACGTGACGCTGGCCCTGGGTGACGTGGTGCGCAGGCTCGCGGTGAAGGCGGGCCGCGAGGTGCCGGGGCTGAAGTCGCTGCCTGCCTCCAGGCTGGAGCCTGCCTCGCTGGATGAGCTGGCCGAGGCGCTGTGGGCCCACCGCACCGAGTCGCTGGTGGTGTGTGGTGGCGACGAGGTGGCGGGCCAGGTGCTGGCCGCGACGGCGAACGTGCTGCTCGGCAACGAGGGCACCACGGTGCTCCCCCGGGACGGCGTGGCGCTGGACGAGAAGGCGCTGTCGTACGGCGAGCTGCTCGCGGAGCTGGAGGCCGGGAGCGTGGGCGCGGTGGTCTTCCTCGGCGTCAACCCGGCGCACACCGACGCGCGCGGTGACTCGCTGGGGGCCCTGTTGAAGAACGTGCCCCTCACGGTGGCGCTGAATGACCGGCTGGACGAGACGGCGGTGCTGGCTCGGCTGCACGCTCCGGCCTCCACGGCGCTGGAGGCGTGGGGCGACGCGGAGCCTCGCCGGGGCGTGGTGTCGCTGCGGCAGCCCGCGGTGTCGCCGCTTCACGACACGCGCGACGCGGTGGAGTCCCTGCTGACGTGGGCCGGCGCGGCCCAGGCCCACCACGACTTCCTGCGCGCGCGCTGGGAGGTGGAGGTCTTCCCGAGGGCCGGTGCGACGGGGACGGACTTCGCCCACTTCTGGGATGACTCGGTCCGTCGGGGTGTCGTGACGCTGTCGTCAGTGCCCGCGGCGCCGCTGACCTTCCGTGAGGAGGGCGTGGCGAAGGTGCTCGCCGGCGTGGCGCGACCCTCGGTGGAGTGGGAGCTGGTGCTATTCCCTTCGGTGGGCCTGCGCGACGGCGCCATGGCGAACAACGCGTGGCTCCACGAGGTGCCAGACCCCATCACCAAGGCGACCTGGGGCAACCCCGCGCTCATCTCACCGGCGCGCGCCAAGGAGCTGGGCCTGTCTGACGGCGACGTGGTGAAGGTGAGCGTGGGCGGCAGGTCGGTCTCGCTGCCCGTGCTGATTCAAGCCGGCACGCACCCCAGCGCGCTGGGGCTCGCGGTGGGGTACGGCCGCACGCGGGCCGGGCGCATCGGCGATGGAGTGGGGGAGCGTGTCTACCCGCTGGCCGCGGTGGTGGACGGGCGCGTGCGCCGCTCGGTGCCGGGGGCGACGGTGGCGGCCACGGGGGAGCGGCAGAAGCTGGCGCTCACCCAGACGCACTCGAGCCTGGAGGGGCGGCCTCACGTGCGCGAGGCGGAGCTGGCCGCGTTCCTGGCCAACCCTCGCGCGGGCAACGAGGGGCACGGCGGTCACGGCGGTGGCAACGGCGGACACTCGCTCTCGATGTGGTCCGGCCACGAGTACAAGGGCCACCGCTGGGCGCTGGCGGTGGACCTGAGCGCGTGCACGGGGTGCTCGGCGTGCGTGGTGTCCTGCCAGGCGGAGAACAACATCCCCAGCGTGGGGCGCGACGAGGTGCTACGCCAGCGCGAGATGCACTGGATGCGCATCGACCGGTACTACCAGGGCGACGCGGCGAATCCGCGGGTCGTGCACCAGCCGATGATGTGCCAGCACTGCGAGAACGCGCCGTGCGAGACGGTGTGCCCGGTGCTCGCGACGGTGCACTCGTCGGAGGGGCTCAACCAGCAGGTCTACAACCGCTGCGTCGGCACCCGCTACTGCGCCAACAACTGCCCCACCAAGGTGCGGCGCTTCAACTGGTTCGACTACCCGCACGACGAGCCCCTGGAGCGCATGGTGCTCAACCCGGACGTGGTGGTGCGCAGCCGCGGCGTCATGGAGAAGTGCTCCTTGTGCGTGCAGCGCATCCAGGAGGGCAAGGCGACGGCGAACCGCGAGGGCCGGCCACTCCGGGACGGCGACATCCAGACGGCGTGTCAGCAGAGCTGCCCGGCGAAGGCCATCCACTTCGGGGACCTGAATGACCCGGAGAGCCGGGTGGCGAAGCTGGCGAAGGACGGGCGGGCGTTCCGGTTGCTGGAGGAGCTGAACATCGGGCCGTCCATCACCTACCTCACGAAGATCCGGAACACCGGGTCGGGAAGCGGAACATGAGCAACCAGCATCTGTCCCCGCTGCGCGTGCCGCTGGTCAGCGAGCCGCGCACCCTGGGTCAGCTCACCGAGGAGATCTGCGCGCCCATGGAGCGCGCGCCCACGTGGAAGTGGTGGGCGGCGTTCGCCATCGCGGTGTCCGTCCTGGGGACCGGCGCGGGAATCGTGGCGTACCAGGTGGGCACGGGCATCGGCGTGTGGGGCTTGAACAAGACCATCGGCTGGGCGTTCGACATCACCAACTTCGTCTTCTGGGTGGGCATCGGCCACGCCGGCACGCTCATCTCCGCCATCCTCTTCCTCTTCCGGCAGAAGTGGCGCACCAGCATCAACCGCGCGGCGGAGGCGATGACGTTGTTCGCCGTCATGTGCGCGGCGCTCTTCCCCGTCATCCACATGGGCCGCCCGTGGCTGGCCTTCTGGGTGCTGCCGTACCCGAACACGCGCGGCAGCCTGTGGGTGAACTTCCGCTCGCCGCTGCTGTGGGACGTGTTCGCCATCTCCACGTACTTCACGGTGTCGGCGGTGTTCTGGTACGTGGGCCTGATTCCGGACCTGGCCACGGTGCGCGACAGGCTGAAGGCGAGCGTGAAGAAGGCCGTGTTCAAGGTGCTGTCGCTGGGGTGGACGGGCTCGCACCGCACGTGGAGCCGCTACGAGACGGTGTACCTGCTGCTCGCGGGCCTGGCGACGCCGCTGGTGCTCAGCGTGCACACCATCGTGTCGATGGACTTCGCCACGTCGGTGATTCCCGGCTGGCACACCACCATCTTCCCGCCGTACTTCGTGGCGGGCGCGGTGTTCAGCGGCTTCGCGATGGTGCTGACGCTGATGATCATCACCCGGGTGGTGCTGGGCTACGAGCACCTGATTACGATTCGCCACCTGGAGAACATGACCAAGGTCATCATCGTCACCGGTGGCCTCGTCTCGCTGGCGTACGCGACGGAGTTCTTCATCGCCTGGTACTCGGGCAACCCGTACGAGCGCTTCGCCTTCATGAACCGCGCGTTCGGTCCCTACGCCTGGGCCTACTGGATCATGGTGACGTGCAACGTGGTGTCGCCGCACCTGTTCTGGTTCAAGAAGATCCGCACCTCGCCCGCGGCCATCTTCGCGCTGTCCCTGGTCATCAACGTGGGCATGTGGTTCGAGCGCTTCGTCATCATCGTCACCAGCCTGCACCGCGACTTCCTGCCGAGCAGTTGGTCCATGTACACGCCGACGATGGTGGAGGTGGGGACCTTCATCGGGACCTTCGGCCTCTTCTTCACGCTGTTCCTGCTCTTCGTGCGCGTGCTGCCCATCATCTCGATTGGCGAGGTGAAGAGCGTGCTCGGCTTCGCCAGGGGCGAGCCCGGACACGGGGAGGCCCACCCTCCGTCGCGTCCCGCCGCCGCGCACGAGGCGCCGACGACAGACACCTCGGGCTGGCACACGCCGCCGCTCGCCATCGCCACCCGGAAGGATGTCCCCGTATGAGTGCCCCGGTTCTCATCGGCTACTTCGAGAAGGAGGAGCAGGTCCTGGAGGCCACCCGCGCGGTGCGCGAGGCGGGCCATGACCTGCGGGACGTGTACACGCCGTACGCGGTGCACGGCCTGGATGACGCGATGGGGCTCAAGCCCAGTCGGCTCACGTGGGTGTGCTTCGGCGCGGGGCTGACGGGCGCCACGCTGGCGATGTCGCTCCAGCTCTACACCAGCGTGGTGAGCTGGCCGCTGAACGTGGGCGGCAAGCCCTTCAACTCGTTCCCCGCGTTCATCCCGGTGACGTTCGAGCTCACGGTGCTGTTCGCCGCGCTGACCACGGTGGCGGCGTTCCTGGTCCGCACGAAGCTGTTTCCGGGGAACAAGCGGCCGACGTTGCCTCGGGTGACGGATGACCGGTTCGCCATCGTCGTGGCGCCGCGTCAGACGCCGGAGTCGCTGGAGGCGGCGGAGGACTTGATGCGCCGCCACGGCGCGGTGGCCACGGATGTGAGGGAGGTGCCGTCGTGAAGCGGACCTGGGTGGGAGCGGCGACGCTGGGGCTGTTGTCCCTGGCGGGGTGCGAGCAGGACGAGACGCGCCCCAATTACGAGTACGCGCCGGACATGGTGTCCTCGGTGCCGTACGACAGCTTCGCGAGCAACCCGAACACGGCGGACGGCAAGACGCTGCTGACGCCGGCGAAGGGCACGGTGCCTCGCGGGCATGTGCCGCTGAAGCTGACGGCCGGGACGGAGGCGGCGGAGAAGGCGGGCCGCGAGCTGCGCAATCCGTATCCGGCGTCGCCGGAGGTGCTGGCACGAGGGCAGACCGCGTTCCAGCGCTATTGCACGCCGTGCCACGGCTCGGGGGGATTGGGGGATGGGCCGGTGACGGCGCGCTTCCCGGTGCCGCCGTCGTTGCTGGCGGAGCACGCGATGGCGCTGCCGGACGGTCGCATCTTCCACATCATCACGCATGGGCAGGGCTTGATGCCGGCCCATGGTTCCCAGGTGGCGCCGGAGGACCGGTGGAAGCTGGTCCACTACCTCCGCTCGCTGCAGAACCCCGCGCGCACCGCGCGCAAGGAGACGCCATGAGCGCCCCTGTTCAGGCCCACGGCCCCGAGTCGCAGGGTGGCTTCGCCGTCTCGCCCGTCTTCCACCGCGCCGCGCAGGTGGCGGCGGGGGTGGGGTTGGGGGTGTTGGTGCTCGGCCTGGTGCAGGCCCGGGAGCGGGCGCTGACGAGCCTGCTGACCAATGGGTTCTACTTTCTGTGCCTGGGGTTGGGCGGCGCGGTGTTCCTGGCGCTGATGTATGTGGCGAACGCGGGGTGGTTCACCGTGTTCAAGCGCATCCCCGAGGCGTTCGCGTCGTACGTGCCCTGGGGCGCGGCGACGATGCTGGCGCTGTTGCCCTTCGCGACGACGCTGTACCCGTGGGCGAAGCCGGGGGTGATGGAGACGGACCACCTGCTGCATCAGAAGGAGGCGTTCCTCAACGTCCCGTTCTTCGCGATTCGCATGGCGGTGATGCTGGCCTTGTGGGTGGCCTTCACGTGGATGTTGCGGCGCAACTCGCTGCGGCAGGACGCGCAGCCGGGCGAGGCGCTCACGCGGCGCAACGTGACGGTGTCCGCGGTGTTCCTGGTGTTGTTCTCGCTGACCTTCTGCCTGGCGGCGTTCGACTGGTTGATGAGCCTGGAGCCGCACTGGTTCAGCACCATCTACGCGCTCTACAACGTGGCGGGGCTCTTGAGCTCCAGCGTTTGCGCCATCACGGTGGTGGCGGTGTTGTTGAACAGGGCGGGGGCGCTGCCGCAGCTCAACGCGAGTCACCTGCATGACCTGGGAAAGCTGATGTTCGGCTTCGCCACGCTGTGGGCGTACCTGTGGTTCTCGCAGTTCCTGCTCATCTGGTACGCGAACATCCCCGAGGAGACGGTGTACTTCATCGCGCGGATGCACGGTGGGTGGGAGGTGCCGTTCTACGCGAACGTGGTGTTGAACTGGGCACTGCCGTTCGTGTTGCTCCTGCCGCGTCCGGCGAAGATGAACCCGTCGCACCTGCTGCGTGTCGCCGGGGTGTTGTTGGTGGGACGGTGGTTGGATTTGTACCTGATGGTGGCGCCGGCGCATCAGCCTCACGGGCCCGTGCTGGGCCTGTATGAGCTGGCGGGGCTGGTGGGCGTGGCGGCGCTGTTCACGCTGGCCGTCACGCGCGCGGTGCGCACGTCGCCGATGTTGCCGGTGGGAGACCCGTACCTGGTGGAGAGCCTGCATCACCACACTTGAGGGGCTGAGTGAATCAAGCCCGCGAACACGGCTCCTGGGGACTGGCCCCGCTCCTTCCGGAACCTTGGGGCCCGTGTGACCGCGGCGGCGATGCCATCCGCTTCCTCCTCAGGCGGATGGCCTCGTTTTTTGTGGGTGACCTCTGCCCTGATGAGGGGCACATGATGTGCTTCAATCCCGGTCGCCATGAGTGAGCCCGCGCGTTCCCAGCCTCCGCTCCGCGTCGCCCTGTTGGGTTACGGCTTCGCGGGCAAGTCCTTCCATGCGCCGCTGCTTCGCACGGTGGAGGGGCTCTCGCTGCACGTCATCGCGTCCAGCCGGCCGGAGGCCGTCCATGCGGACCTTCCGGGCGTGACGGTGCTCCCCTCGGCCATCGAGGCGGCCACGCATCCGGACGTGGACCTGGTCGTGGTGGCCACGCCGAACGAGCAACACGTCCCGCTCGCCCAGGCAGCCCTGCGCGCGGGCAAGCACGTGGTCGTCGACAAGCCGATGGCGGTGACACTGGAGGACACCCGCTCGCTCGCGGCGCTGGCGCATTCACGGGGGCGCCTGTTGTCCGCGTTCCACAACCGACGCTGGGACAGCGACTTCCTCGAACTGAGAGCGCTGCTCGCCGAAGGCACGCTGGGCCGGGTGACGCATGTCGAGTCCCGGTTCGATCGCTTCCGGCCCGAGGTGCGCCAGCGCTGGCGCGAGCAGCCCGTCCCCGGCGCGGGCATCTGGTTCGACCTGGGCCCGCACCTGGTGGACCAGGCGCTGCAACTGTTCGGACTGCCGGACACCGTGCACGCCCTGCTGGCCATCCACCGTGACGGCGCCACCGTGGATGACTGGTGTCAGGTGACGCTCCAGTACCCCCAGCGCCACGTCGTGCTCCAGGCGTCGATGCTCATCGCGGGCGGAATGCCTCGCTTCGCGGTGCACGGGACGAAGGGCTCCTGGCTCAAGCACGGCATGGACACCCAGGCCGACCGGCTCATCGCTGGCGAACTGCCGGGCGCGAAGGACTGGGGCGAGGATGTCTGGCCCGGGCGTCTCATCCTGGGGCCCACGGGCGCGTCACGAGGAACGACGGCTCCTCGGGGTGACTATCGCCAGTTCTACGCGGGCATTCGGGACGCCGTGCGTGGCACGGGCCTCAATCCGGTGACGCCCGCGCAGGTGGTGGCCGTGGCGGCCGTACTGGAGGCGGGCGTCCTCTCCGCGCGGGACGGATGCGGGCAACGACTGTCTCTAACCGAGGCCGAGCGCTCCAACTTCAAGGCTGACCGCCCGGTGGGGTTCTGACTGCGGACGTCTATCCGTACTCGCTCGAAGGTAGGGGCGGTCCTCCCGGCCGACGGCGGGGCTCCGCGGGGTGCGCTCTCAGGACGAGCGCGCAGCGCTGCTGCCTGCACTCACTGGCACGGGGTTCCGTTGCACGTCACTCCGAGCCCGACCCCACCAACATCATGGGGTCGGTTGATGCCTGGACTCACGGCAAGGTTCACCAGCCTCGACTGAGCTGTGGATGTCGTCCCCGCGTGAGTTCATCGCCGCATATCACTCGGCGCAGATCGCTCCTTCACGGAGGCGCGCAGGTCCGCGATGAGGGCAGGGGCCTCCACGCGCCGCGCCGGAGCGAGCGTGCCGGAGGGCGCGTCTTGCTGACCCGGGAGTGAGCGGGGCGCGCCCCAGGTCCTGCCTCCGTCGCGCGTGGCATAGCTGAACCACAGCGTGCGTGGCGGCTCCTCCTGTCGCTCCAGCAACGCCGTGCCGATGAGCACGCCCCGTCCGCGCGAGTCGAGGTCCAGGTCATGCGGCGAGAGGTACTCGCCGTTCCAGGTGGGCTGGTTCAGCTCGCGCGGAAAGGGGAGGGTGGCGCACGTCGAGGTGGCGAAGTCATTGCTCGTCACCACCACGGTGAACGACTGCCCTGGGTCTCCTATCTGCCGCTGGGTGACGACGACGAGCTTGCGGCCCTGGGCTGCGAGATAGAGCCCGACCTCGTTCTCCTCGTGTTGAGGCAGGACCGCGCGCCAGCCCTTCGGACCCTTGAGGAAGAGGACGGTTCCGCTCGCGGCCTCGGCGGCTTCGCGCGGCTCCCGCAGGTATCTCAACGTTCCGATGAGGAGGTCGTCCCGCGACTCGACGCCCTGGAGACCTGACTCGGCCGCGTCCTCGACGAGCTTCGCGGTGAGGGGGACCGTCTTCGCGCAGCCAGGCCCTGCCTTTGGCGTGGACCCGGGTTCCCGCGCCTGGCCCGAGGCCGCGAGGAGGACGACCGTCGATGCCACCGCGATGAACAGCCCCTGCTTCCCCATGTGTGTCACCTCACCGAGCATCAGAGAGGACCCGGCCCGGTGTTGTCGAGACGTCCAAGGTCCTGGCTCGGTTCCCGACAGGGCGTCGCCAGCAGGCTGCCCGGGGCGGGGGCCTCCTGCTACGGTGCGCGCGGATTCCACCGCTCGCCCCCGCGAGCCGAGAGGCGCAGCCCTTGAGTCAGAAGAAGCCCGGCCGAAACGACCCGTGTCCTTGTGGCAGTGGCAAGAAGTACAAGGTCTGCCACGCCAGTGAGGACCGCGCCCGCGCCGCGCCGCCTGTTGCCCCCACCTCGGGGCAGACCGCTGTCCGGAAGGAACTCGAAAACCCGGACGTGAGCTACCTGGCCGTCGCGCTGGACCGGTTCGGGAAGCTGCTCGCGGAGTGGGGGCCCGGGCCCGGGCTGCGCTTCGACGCGGAGGCGTTCGACAAGCACGTGGGCCAGGAGCTCGCGCGCATCTCCGAGGTGGAGACGCTGGACGCCAACCAGGCCCACCGGGAGCTGCTCGTGGGCACCGTGAAGGCCCTGGCGACGAAGTCGTTCCTGGACCGGCTCGCGGCCGTGCTGCGTGCGCGCAGCGAGGAGCCCGGACTCCCGGCCGAGGACCAGCGCGCGCTGCGCGCCTGCGCCGTCATCGCGGGCGCCTCGAAGGCGTCCAGCCGCCTGCGCCCCGAGAACAACCCCATCCTCGACGTGGTCTTCGACGTGCAGTTCCGCGAGTGGAGCACGCGCCACAAGGAGTGGCTGGCCAAGTACGAGCTGCTCGCGAGCGGGATGTCGGAGGGCTCGCTGTCGGAGGAGGCGCGCAAGGCGCTCCAGCAGGCCCGCGACGGCGACGTGGACGCGCTGGTGGACTACGTGAAGGAGGACCCCGGGCTCGCCGAGCGCATCGCCCGCGAGGCCAAGGAGCGCGCGGCGCGCGTGGAGGCGAAGCTGCGTGAGCCCTCGACTCCGCCCGTGTTCGCGCCCGAGGAGGAGCTCTGGCTCACCTGTGTCCTCTGGGAGCCGATGCAGGCCCTGAAGGGACTGCCCCAGGGCGCGGAGCCGGCGCAGCGCCGCGAGGCCGTGACAGCGCTGCTGCGCGGCGTGAAGGACGCGCTGGACGAGGTCTTCCTCGCGGGGATGCTGAACCGCATGCGCCAGAAGTCCCAGGACGCCACGGTCGACGAGGCCCTGCGTGCCTGGTACGCGGACGCCGCCATCGCCTTCGAGGCCGAGCCCGCGCGCATGTCGCTGGCCGCGCTCCTCACCGCGAGGCAGGAGGCTCAAGGGCGCTCGGCGGAGGAGATGGTGGCGCTCGCGGACCTCAAGGCGCTCACCACCTGGACGCCCGAGAGCTTCGAGCCCTACCGGCAGCTGCTCCTCCAGATGAACCTGCCCGCGTCGGCCGAGCGCATCCAGCGCTGCCAGGAATGGCTGAAGACACACCCGGTGGCGCTGCGTGCCGCCACCCCGGAGTGACGCGCGGCTCCACCCCGTGATGCCTCGAGCGTCGCGACCTTGAGTCAGGGTCGCGACAAGCGCTGAAGCGGCTTGGCGCCAGGGTGACCCCCGACGACGCAGCCGGTCGTCTCCCCGCGTTCGCGGAAGATACCGTCGCGTGCTCTCTTCCGCGGGCGTCAACTGCCCGGTCACAACGCCCCCGCTTCGTGAGGACGTTCTTCTCCAGGGCCTGCGAGTCCTTGGCGGACACGCGCTGTTCGTCCGGGAGAAGTGCCCGCGGTTCGTCAGCCTCCAGAGCCCGCGGCTCCTACTTCTTCGGGTCGCTCTTCTCCGCGGCCCGCGAGTCCTCCGCCGACAGCATCGCCACGCGGCGGGCCGCCTTGAGCACCTCATCCGAGATGGGGCTGCCCGCCGTCGCCTTCGCCAGGGTCAACGCGCCCACGCACAGCGCATACGTCGCCAGGGCCCGCTCCCGCGCGGTGGCGCGCTCGTCCGTGGACAGGTGCGGTGTGAAGCTCTCCACCGTCAGGTTCAGCTCCTCCGCCAGCGCCTGCTTCACCTCCGCCTCGCCGCGCACCACGTCCGACAGCACGGCGGGCAGGGCACACGGCGGCACCGGCGCGTCCCGGTGGGCCCGCGAGAGGTAGCGGCGCACCAGGTGGTTGAGCCACTCGGCGCCCTTCAAGTCCTCCAGTCCCTGCGGCCAGTCCACCCGCTGGCGACTCATGATGCGCTGGAGCGACTCGATGAGCAGCGCCTGCTTCGAGCCGAAGTGCGCATAGAACCCGCCCACCGTCAGCCCGGCCGCGCGCATCACGGTGTCCACGCTCGTCGTCAAAAAGCCCTTCTGGCGGAACAGCCCGCCTGCGGCCTCCAGGATTCGCTCATGCGTGGACTGCTTCTGCTCCGGGGGATGCGGCATCCGACTCTCACCTCGCTGTACACCATTATACACGTCATGGGGTGCGCTCCGCCTCCCATCCAGCTCCGTCCGCTTCCTCGTCACCTCCGGGTTGCGACCATATTATGCCCATAATATTGTTGAGACAGGGCGGCGCGACGTCGCCCGTGAATGGAGGGCTGGTCGATGGATGCCTACATCTTGGATGCGGTCCGGACTCCGCGTGCCCGGGCGAGGCCCGGGAAGGGAGCGCTCAGCGGGCTGCACCCGCAGGAGCTGTTGGCCCAGACGCTGAAGCAGTTGCCGCTGCGCACGGGCGTGGACGTCTCGGACGTGGACGACGTGGTGGTGGGGGCGGTGTCGCAAATCGAGGCGCAGGGCGCGAACATCGCGCGCAACGCGGTGCTCGCCGCCGGCTGGCCCCTCTCCATTCCGGGCTTCAGCCTCAACCGCTTCTGTGGCTCCGGCCTCCAGTCGATGTCGGTGGCGGCCATGGGCGTGGCCTCCGGGGCCCAGCGTTTGGTGGTGGCGGGCGGCGTCGAGCAGATGAGCCGCTACGGCCTCAACGCGGACGGTGGTGGCACGGACGGCGGCAACGTCGACCTGCGTCGGCGCTTCTTCCAGGTGCCCCAGGGCATCTCCGCGGACCTCATCGCCACGCTGGAGGGCTTCACGCGCGAGGAGCTGGATGCCTTCGGCCTGCGCTCGCAGCAGCTCGCGGCGCGCGCCCAGGCGGAGGGCCGCTTCCTGCGGAGCCTGTTCCCGGTGAAGGACCCGCACACGGGCGAGGTGCTGCTCACGGCGGATGACCATCCGCGGCCGGACACGACGGCCCAGAAGCTGGCCGCGCTCGCGCCCGCCTTCACGCAGCTCGGCGCGCGCGTCGAGGGCCCGAACGGTGAGACGCTCGACGAGCTGGCGCTCCAGGCCTACCCGCGCGCGGGCGCCGTGCGGCACCTGCACACGGCGGGCACCGCGAGCGGAATCGCGGACGGCGCGGGCGCCATCCTGGTGGCGTCGAAGGACTACGTGCGCGCGCACGGCCTGAAGCCGAGGGCGCGAATCCGCTCGGTGTCCGCCGTGGGGAGCGACCCGGTGCTGATGCTGACCGGGCCGGCGCTGGCGTCTCGCAAGGCGCTGGACGCCGCGGGGCTGAAGGCGCGGGACATCGACCTCTGGGAGGTCAACGAGGCCTTCGCCGCGGTGGTGCTACAGACGGCGCGGGCGCTGGAGATTGATATCGACCGCGTCAACGTCAACGGCGGCGCCATCGCCCTGGGCCATCCGCTGGGCGCGACGGGGAGCATCCTGGTCGGCACCGCCCTGGACGAGCTGGAGCGCACGGGGAAGTCGCTCGCGCTGGTGACGTTGTGCACCAGTGGCGGGCAGGCGGTGGCGGCGGTGCTGGAGCGCGGCTGAGCCGAGCTGTCCCAACAGCATCATCAGCATCATCGAGGTGTCCTCCCCAGGGGACGGCCCTGGGGACGCGTGGGGAAGGAGAGGCTTTAGTGGGAGAGCGCGGGCGAGGCCTCGCTGCGCGCGGACTGGGTGGACTTGCGCGCCAGCTCCTTCGCCGCCGTCTCCAGGTCCGCCAGGCCCTTCTCCTGCTGTCCGCCGACGAAGGACTCCATGAAGCCGAAGGCCGTCATCGCCTTGCCCATGAAGGTGTTGGGGCCGGACATGCTCCACGTGACGAGCGTGCCCTTCTCCCCGGGGCGCAGCGTGAAGTCCGCGCGGTTGACGGCGGCGAAGGGCTCGATGAACTCCAGGCGGATGGCGACGAGCTCGCCGGGCTTGCTCTCCAGGATCGTCATCTTGCCCGAGCCGATGTTGCGGTTGCCCTGGTAGGCATAGGTGGCGCCCACGCCCTCCGCGGGGCCCTCGTAGCTGCGCGTCATGTTGGGGTCGACGTTCTCGTAGGGCGACCACTGCCGCCACTCGGAGAAGTTGTTGATGAGCGCGTGGATGGCCTCCGGCGGCGCCTGGATCTCTCGGCTGCGCGCGATGAGGAACGAGTCCGGACGGGTGGCGATGAAGGCAACCAGCCCGACGATGAGCATGACGATAGCGATGCCAATGACCTTGGCCATGTGAGTTCTCCCTGGGGGGTGGGTTGGAATCCCGGCTTCAAAAGGGCGACGAACGGCCTTTCGGGGGATCGACACGACCCCCGTTTTTCCCGCGCCGGACGGCGCAACCTCCTGGCATTGCTGGGGAATCCCGGCGTGCGAAAATGCCCGGATAATTCACGCGGCGCCCACGCCCTCCGCGCGCTCACCGGGTGGCATACCTGGGGCGTGGGTGGGCAACACGGATGTGTCGATCTCGACATGTCTCATTCGTCGCGCAGATGGAGCCACGGCTCGACACCCGCGAGAGCGGGCGAGGAGGCGTGGCGTGTGCACCGCAGAAAGGCGCGATGATGCGATTCATCCTGTTGTTGAAGGCCCGCCTGGAGACGGAGTCGGGAGGCCCGGCGAGTCGAGCGCTCATCACCGCAATGGACCGCTACAACGATGAGCTGGTGCGGGCGGGGGTGTTGCTCGACGCGGCGGGACTTCATCCCTCGTCACGCGGCGCGCTTATCGACTTCTCACAAGGCAAGCGGACGGTGACGACCGGGCCCTTCGCCTCGTCCGACGCGCTGATTGCCGGGTTCTGGATGATTCAGGTGAAGACGCGCGAGGAGGCGCTGGAGTGGGCGCGCCGGTGTCCCCTCCTGCCCGGAAGCGACGATGCGCAGATCGAGCTGCGGCAGGTGCTTGAGCCCACCTAGCTGGCGGAGCTGGCGCGCGAGCCGGTGGCGCAGGACGCATGGCCCCGCGCGGCGGGCTCACGCTCCTGAGTCGAGCGGCTCTCAGGGGGGCGAGGTGGCCGGAAGTACGCTCCGGCAGCGGGGGCATCACGGTGGGGTGGAGGTGGGCGCGCCCCTCATGCCCTTCGCGGCGAAACGTGCTCCACTGCCGTCAGAGCGAGGTGGGCACATGAAGGTGGTGGCACTCGTGGCGGCCGCGCCGGACATGCAGTCTGCGGCCAAGGCGCTGGCGGCGGTGACGGGCATGGCGCTGGCGGAGGCGCGGATGCGGTTGGCGCCGGAAGCGCCGGCGTTGCTGGCGCGGCTCGCGCCCGAGGCGGCGGAGACGCTCGTGGAGGCGCTTCGGAGCGAGGGGCTCGCGGTGCTCGCGGTGGACGAGCAGGGATTGGGGCGTGAGTGGCTCTCGGCGCGGCGGGTGACGTTCGGCGAGGACGCGGTGACGTTCAGCGCGCGCTCCGGTGAAGCGCAGTCCTGGAGCTGGCGTGACGTGGCGGTGGTGCTGCGAGGCGCGAGTTCCGTGCGCACGCGCAGCGAGCACAAGGAGCAGCCCAGCAAGATGGAGGTGGCCAAGGCCTACGGGCTGGCCATCGCCTCACATGGGCTGATGTTGCCGCGCACGGGGGCGAAGACAGTGCGGCAGGAGTCGGAGGAGACGACGCAGGTCATCTACGTCTTCTCTCGCGGCGGCCAGGGAGCGCTGCTGAGCGAGCACGGCATGGAGTTCTCCTGCCTGGGCCCGGCGATGCAGCCCTCGCGCATCGCGAACATGACGGTGCTGGTGCGGAGGTTGTGCGAGCGGGCACCGGAGGCCTTCCACGACGAGCGGCTCCTGCGGCTGGGACGACGTCCGCTTCCCGTCGTGGTGGGCGATTCGACGCAGACGTCGACGAACAATGTGTCGGTGCGGACGGTGAGCTCGCTGCCCGGCATGGACGTGCTCGCCGAGGTGCTGCGTCAGGCCGTGGCCCTGCGCCTGCTGGAGTGACGACCTCCTGTTGGAGACCTTCGGCGCCGGCCCTGGGAGTCCCGATGAGAGACCCGGGCCGCGACAGGTGCTCGAGCCCACCGAGGTGTCGCTCGCGGGGACCCGGGGATTCTCCGCGTCGGCGGGTGGGCTCGTCCGTGTGTTCCTTGTTCACTGCTCGTGGTAGATTCGTGGGCTTGAATGAGCCGGCCCTTGGGGGGCTGGAGAAGCGAGGGGGAGATGAGTGATTGGCGCGTGAAGTTGTCACCACAGGCACGGGTGTACGTCCCGCCGCGGGAGGCCCGAGCTCAGGTGTCGTCCGAGGTCCCGGTGAAGACGGGCGGTGTGCGAGGGCCCGTGGATGAATTCGTGGGCACTCCGGGCGCGAGGGGAAGGAGCAGGGCCCATCTGCTGGACGGTGGGACCTCCAGCGTCGCGATGACGCAGCTGCTCCAGGCGCAGACGCCCACGCCCGAGCCGACGCGTCCGACCTGGGACCCCGAGGCAGGGCAAGCCTTCCTGAATGACGGAGAGACGTGGAGCCCGGTCGACGTGCCGTATGAGCGATACGCGTGGCTGGGGGAGGTGCGGCGCCAGGACGACTCCGTCTACCTCATCGAGCCGGACGCGCAGGCGGTGCGCGAGGATGACAACGCCAACTGGTGCGCGACGCTGGCGTGGGACTTCCTGGGGGCCGCCGTGCCGGGGTGGTCCTCGCAGGCGACACGGGACGGCGCGGCGGCGGACTACGAGAAGACCTCTTCCGAGGCCGTCTGGGCGCAAGTCGTGGGGCAGCAGGTTCCCGAGGCAGGCCTCGCGGTGAGCCTGCCGGTATCCTCCACCGGTGAGTCGCTGGACTTCCAGGCGGTGGAGACCTTCACCTCCGAGACGGATACCTCGATGGACTCCCCGCCGACGCTGACCTCGTTGGCGGACATTCCCGTGGGGGAGTCCCGCGCCATCGTCATGCGCCCGTTGAACGGCGACGGGACGTCGAACGGCGACGCGACGGGGCACTGGGTCATCGTGGAGCGCGTCTCCGAGGACGAGTACCGCATCCACCAGTCCGCGCCCGGCAACTGGGTCATGGCGGGCATGTCGGCGCCGCAGGGAGGCACCTTCACCCAGACCTTCACCGGCCCGGATGCCGCCCAGCAGGTGAGCGACTGCGTGCAGCGACAGAGCAAATTCGCCTCGGAGAACCAGGGTTCGAGTCGCTACGGGCTTGTCGTCCTGGAGCCCACGCCGCCCCCGGAGCGTCGCAGCGAGTCGGTGGCGTGAAGCGTGGGGGCTGGGACCTCCCAGCCCCGTCACGTGTCACCTGAGGCAGCGCCTCGAGTGCCGCTGGCCCTCGAGGGCGTTACTCCTCGCCGAGCAGCAGCTGGCGGACGATGGGCACGGGCGGGTAGCCGTAGGACACCACCTCGTCGTGGAAGCGCAGGAGCGAGAAGTCCTTGCCCCACTTCACGCGCGCCTCCTCGCGCAGGTCCATCAGCATCTTCTTGCCCAGCGCATAGACCAGGTACGTGGGGTCGGAGGTGCCGCGGCGCGCCTCGCGCTCCGCGTTCGTCCTGGTCATGAACGCCTCCTCCTCGAACAGGCGCACCGCCTGCTCGTACGTCATGCCGCGCGTGTGCAGGGACAGGCCCGCCACGTAGCGCGCGAGCCGCTGGAGGTAGAGCGCCAGCTGGTTCAGCCGCAGCTTGTCCGCGCCCGGCCCCGAGCGTCCGCCGTAGCCCTCGTCGAGCATCATCTGCTCGGTGTACAGGCCCCAGCCCTCGGAGAAGGACGCGGAGCCGAGCAGCCGCCGCACCTTGGACTCCACCCGGTTGGTCCACAGGAACTGCACGTAGTGTCCGGGATAGGCCTCGTGGATGGACACGAGCGGCAGCGCGTGGTGGTTGTAGAAGCTCATGTGCTGCTCGGTCTGCTCGGCGCTCCACGTCGGGTCCGGCGGCGTGACGTAGTAGTACGCCTCCGTCGCGCGCTGCTCGAACGGGCCGGGCGTGCTCATGCTCGCGAAGGACAGCGAGCGGTTGAAGGACGGCGTCTCCGCCACCTGCGCGCGGACCTCGCTGGGCACGGTGATGATGCGCTCACGGATGAGGAACGCGCGGATGTCCTCCAGCGTCGCGGTGGTGGTGGGCACCAGCTCCGCGGGCGTGGGGTGCTCCTTGCTCAGCTCCCGGTACACGTCCATGGGCGCCTTGCCCGGCCCGAGCCGGCCCGCGACCTCGCGGAACCGGGCCTGGGTGCGCTGCATCTCCGCGTGCCCCCACGCGAGCAGGGAGTCGATGCTCTCCGTCACGCCCTCCTCGTAGAGGAGCTTCTGGCGGTAGGTGTCCTCGCCAATCGCGAAGTCGCCCTTCGAGCGCGGCAGCAGGTCCTCGCGCAGGAAGCGGATGTACGCGTCGATGGCCGCGAGACACCGCGCCTGTTCCCGCTGGAAGGCCTGGTTGAGCGCGGCGTCCTTCACGGGCGCGAAGGCCTGGGGCAGCGTCTGCGCGTAGAGCGCGCGAGTGCCCTGGGCCTGCTGGAGGGCGATGTCGGTCCAGATTCGCGGCGGGTTGTTCAGCGCGGCCTGGGCGGCCGAGAACAGCTCCGGCACCTTCGTCATGCGGCCCACCGCCGAGCGCATCCGCTCCTCCAGCGGCGCGAAGTCGCGGTTGATGAGCTGGAACACCGCGTTGGACGCCTGGCCCAGCGCCGCGTTGGGGTTGCGCTCCCACGAGCGCACCACCTCGTAGTCGAGGATGCGCGCGCGGAAGTGGTTCTCCAGGATGTCGTAGTCGGCGCGGTCCTGCGCGGGCAGCGCGCGGCGGTCCACGGTCTTCGGCAGCGCCGCGAGCCGGTCCTTCAGATAGGCCAGGTGCGACGCGCGCTCCTCGGCGGTGAAGCCCCGCAGCTCGCCGTCATACGTGTGCACGCCGGCCGAGGTCGCGGACAGGGGGAAGCGGCGGAACTGCTCGTCGAAGTGCGCGTCGACGAAGCTCCGCAGTGCCACCTGCGCGGGCGCGAGCGTGGGCGCGGCCTGTGTCGACGGCGCCTCCGCGGTGGCGGTGCGCGACGTGGTGCAGCCCGTGGACAACAGCAGCAACGCGGCGAGGAGGCGTGGCGCGGTCATGTCAGCTCGGCGGAAGAGAGGGGAGGTGAGCCTCGCCGAGCCAGGGGCCCACGACAAGCGCGGGACGGCGACCCTCAGTGGCAGTGCGGCGACGTGTCCACCGCGCGCATGACGAGCACCGCCGCCGCGATGAGCGGCATTGCCCGACGAAGCAGGAAATCCGAGAGCCGCGGCCGACGACTCCACAGGCTCGACTGGAGCTGCGCGCCGAGCAGCGCGGGAAGCCCGCCCAGCGCGAAGGCGCCCATCACCAGCGCGCCACCGCTGAACGAGCCGCTCGCGAGCGCCACCGCGAACACGCCGTAGAGCAGGCCGCAGGGGAGCAACGGTGTCACCGCACCCATTGCGCCCGCTCGCGCCGTCGACGAAAACTTTGCGCTCCATCGCGCGATGGTGCCCGTGAGCCGCGCGAGCCCAGGCAGGGGAGGCAGGCGCTTTCCCACCTCCAGCGCGGAGGCCACCAGCGCGGCGGCCATCAGCCAGGGGAGATACGGGCGGGTGGACACGGCGAGCACGCTCGTGACGCCGCCGCCCAGCGCGCCCAGCAGGCCTCCCACGAGCGCATACGCGGCCAGGCGCGCGCCCTGGTAGGCGAGCAGGGCTCGACGTCGCTCAGGGCCTTGGAGGGCGGGCAGGCCCGCGCACGCCAGCGGTCCACACATGAGGAAGCAGTGCACGCTTCCCGTCAGGCCTACCGTGAGTGCTCCCAGCGCACCCGCCACCAGCGTGGGAGTGGGAGTCAGCGCCGTCAGCAGCAGCGAGGTGTCGAGAGCCATGCACGACTCCTTCGCAACAGGCATGCCGTTCGCAAGGTGACAGCCTGCATGGCTGATCCCGCGCAAACCCGGCCCGACGAGGCCCTCTGCCTCCACTGTGGCAGCCGCGTGCCGGAGGGCGCCAGCGCGCGCGAGTTCTGCTGCGCGGGCTGTGAGGCGGTCCACGGCCTGTTGGTGTCGCAGGGGCTGACCCGCTACTACCAGCTCACGGGTGGCAAGACGTCGCCGGCGGCGGAGCCCGCGCGGGGACGGGGGCTTGCGTGGCTGGAGCCGCTGGCGACGAAGGCGGAGGCGGCGCCGGGCGCGCTGTGCTCGCTCGAGCTGGACGTGCAGGGCATCCACTGCGCGGCCTGTGTGTGGTTGATGAACGAGCTGTTCCGTCGGCAGCCCGGAGGCGCGGGCTTCACGGTGGACCCGGCGCTGGGCAAGGCGCGGATGCAGTGGCGGCGCGGTGCTTTCGACGTGGCGGGCTTCCTGCGCGCGGTGGAGGGCTTCGGCTACCTCTTCGGGCCCAGTCGCAAGCGGCCCGCGCCGGCGAGCCTGGATTTGCCCATCCGACTGGGCATCTGCGTGGCGCTCACGATGAACGTGATGCTGTTCTCGGTGAGCTTCTACGTGGGGCTCGCGCCCGAGGACGGCGAGCTCTTCGGGCTCTTCACGCGGCTGAGCCTGTGGCTGTCCACGGTGGTGGTGCTGGTGGGCGGCTGGCCGTTCTTCCGCTCGGCATGGCAGGGGCTGCGTCGGGGCGTGCCGCACCTGGACCTGCCGATTGCGTTGGGCATCCTGCTGGTGTTCGGCACATCGCTGGTGCAGGCGCGCGGCGGGCGGGGAGACCTGGCGTACTTCGACACGCTCAACACCTTCGTGACGCTGATGCTGGTGGGGCGCTGGCTCCAGCAGCGCGTGTTGGAGCGCAACCGCCGCTTCCTGCTCGAGGACGATGGGGCCGAGGGGCTCTTCGTCCGTCGACAGGAAGCGGACCAGCTCGTCACCGTGCGGGTGTCGCAGGTGGAGGAGCGGGATCTGCTCGTCATCGCGCCGGGCGACCTGGTGCCGGTGGACGCGGAGCTGCTCGATGCCCGCGCGCGGGTCTCCACGGATTGGATGACGGGAGAGCCCGACGAGCGCGAGGTGCTCGCGGGGCAGCCGCTGCCGGCGGGCGCGTTCAACGCGGGGCGCGAGGCGGTGCGGGCGCTGGCGACGCAGTCGTTCCAGGACTCGCCGCTGGTGGCGCTGTTGCGGCGTCCTCCGGAGGGCTCGGGGCGGAGCGCGGGGCACACGCGCTTCTGGGAGTCGGTGTCGCGGCGCTGGGTGGTGACGGTGCTGGCCGTGTCGGCGCTGGGGCTCGCGCTGTGGTGGCCGTCGGGGCCGGACAAGGCGCTCGAGGTGGCGGTGGCACTGCTGGTGGTGACGTGCCCTTGCGCCATCGGTATCGCCACACCGCTGGCGTACGAGCTGGTGCAGGCGCGGCTGCGTCGAGAGGGCTTCTTCATCCGCGCCACGGACCTGTTGGACCGCCTGCCGCGTGTGCGTCAGGTGCTGTTCGACAAGACGGGGACGCTGACGCTCGGTCGGATGGAGCTGGCGGACCGGAGCGTGGTGGAGTCGCTCGACGACGAGGCGCGGGATGTGGCCTTCAACCTGGCCTCGCGCAGCAACCACCCGGTGAGCCGGTGTCTGGCGGAGGCGCTGTCGCGCACGGGCGCCCGCTTCGTGCCGGAGGCCCGTGTCATCGAGCACCCGGGACAGGGGCTCGAGTGGATGCGAGACGGCGTGTCGTGGCGGCTGGGGCGCGCGGACTGGCGCGCCGCGCGTGGCGGAGAGGTTTCGGAAGTGGCTGGCCTCGCGCCGCTGACCACGCAGTCGGTCAGTGTTGCTGCCGGGACCACTCCGGCGCCGGCCTCGGTGGGTGGTGCACGTGGCACGGTGCTCTTTCGCGACAACACGCGCGTCGCCGCCTTCCCCTTGCGCGAAGCGCTGCGCCCCGACGCCCGCCGCGAGGTCTCCGCGCTCCAGGCCGAGGGCCACGCGGTGTGGCTCATCTCCGGCGACGCTCCCGCGCGGGTGCGCGAGCTGGCGGGCTCGCTCGGTGTGCCCGAAGCGCGGGCGCTCGGCGGACTGCGTCCGGAGGACAAGGCCTGCACGGTGTCGCGGCTGGGCTCGACGGACTCGCTGTACCTGGGCGATGGCGTCAACGACAGCCTCGCCTTCGAGCGGGCCCTGTGCGCGGGCACGCCCGCCATCGACCGCCCGGTGATGCCGGGCAAGAGCGACTTCTTCCTGGTGGGAGAGGGCCTCGCGTCCCTGCGTGAGGCGCTGCGCCTGTCGCGCGAGCTGCACCAGGTGGTGCGCCGGCTGCTCACGCTGGCCATCGGCTACAACGTGGTGGCCGTCGCCGTGTGCCTGGTGGGCTGGATGACGCCCCTGCGCGCCGCGGTGGCGATGCCCGCCACCAGCCTGGCCACCGTCCTGTTCACCGTGTGGAGCCTGTCCGCGCCCCGTGCTCCCCGGCGCGACGCGGCGGGCCTCCCTCGCCCCACGGAGGTGCCCGCATGAACGTGCTCGTGCTCCAGGTCTTCGTGAGCCTGATGCTCGTGGCCAGCTCGGTGCTGCTGTTCGTCTACAGCATGCGCCACCGCGACCACGAGCAGGCGGACCGGCTCGCGCTCTTCCCGCTCGAGGAGGACAGCGCCCGCCCCGCGCGGCCGTCCGACGAGCGGACCTCGCCTTCGGCTTCCCAGGAGTGAATCCGTGCAACAACAGCGAATCGTCTATGACGACACCACGGTCCGCCGCTTCATCATCGCGGCGGTCATCTTCGGCATCGTGGGCATGGCGGTGGGAGCGCTGGTGGCCAGCCAGCTCGCGTGGTGGCAGGCCAACCTGGGCATCCCCTACCTGACGTACTCCCGCCTGCGCCCCCTGCACACCAACGCGGTCATCTTCGCGTTCGTGGGCAACATGATGTTCGCCGGCGTCTACTACTCCACGCAGCGCCTCTTGAAGGCGCGCATGGCGTCGGACCTGCTCTCCAACATCCACTTCTGGGGCTGGCAGCTCATCATCGTCGCCGCGGCGATAACCCTTCCCCTGGGCATCAGCACCTCCAAGGAGTACGCGGAGCTGGAGTGGCCCATCGACCTCGGCATCACCCTCATCTGGGTGGTGTTCGCCATCAACTTCTTCTGGACGCTGGCGAAGCGAAACGAGAAGAACCTCTACGTCGCCATCTGGTTCTACATCGCCACCATCATCACCGTGGCGGTGCTGCACATCGTCAACAGCCTGGCGCTGCCCCTGGATGGCCTCAAGAGCTACTCGGTCTTCTCCGGCGTGCAGGACGCGCTGGTGCAGTGGTGGTACGGCCACAACGCCGTCGCCTTCTTCCTGACCACGCCCATCCTGGGCATCATGTATTACTTCCTGCCCAAGGCGGCGGAGCGGCCGGTGTACTCGTACCGGCTGTCCATCATCCACTTCTGGGCCCTGGTCTTCATCTACATCTGGGCCGGCCCGCACCACCTGCTCTACACCGCGCTGCCGGACTGGGCGCAGTCCTTGGGCATGGTCTTCAGCGTGATGCTCTGGGCGCCGTCGTGGGGCGGCATGCTCAACGGCCTGCTGACGCTCAAGGGCGCCTGGTACAAGCTGCGCGATGACCCCGTCCTGAAGTTCCTCATCGCGGCCGTGACGTTCTACGGCATGGCGACGTTCGAGGGGCCGCTGCTCTCCATCAAGTCGGTGAGCGCGCTGGGCCACTACACGGACTGGATTGTCGGCCACGTGCACGGCGGCGCGCTCGGGTGGAACGGCTTCATGGCGGCCGGCATGTTCTACTGGCTGGTGCCCCGGCTGTACGGCACGAAGCTGCACTCGACGCGCTCGGCGGACGCGCACTTCTGGCTCGCGACGGTGGGCATCCTCCTCTACATCGTGTCGATGTGGGTCAGCGGCATCAGCCAGGGCCTCATGTGGCGCGCCACCAATCCGGACGGCACGCTGATGTACCCGAACTTCGTGGAGACGCTGCTGGCCATCCGGCCCATGTACATCGTCCGCTTCGTCGGCGGCTCCATGTACCTGGTGGGCTTCTGCATGATGGCGTGGAACCTCTGGAAGACGGCCCGCTCGGGCAAGGCCGTCGACGGCGAGACCACGGTGGTGGTGGGCGAGGAGCCGCACCACGCGGGAGCCCCCGTGCCCGTCCCGACGGCGCCGGCCTGGGTGCAGGTCATCACCGGTCGTCCGCTCATCTTCGCCATCGCCATCCTCACGGTGACGATGTTCCTGGGCTGGGCGAAGCCGGTGCGCGCGCTGGTGTTGATGGGCGGCATCATCGTGCTGGGTGAGCTGGCCTGGATCGTCACCCGCAGGGACCGCGAGGCGGGCCGTCCGTCCTGGTTCGCGCTCATCGAGGGGCGCCCGCTGGCCTTCACCGTGCTCACGCTCATCGCCATCCTCATCGGCGGCGTGGCGGAGCTGCTCCCCACCATCCTCATCCAGCAGGCGGTGCCCGCGCACGGCGAGGCGCAGAAGCCGTACTCGCCGCTGGAGCTCCAGGGCCGCGACCTCTACGTCCGCGAGGGTTGCTACACGTGCCACTCGCAGATGATTCGCCCCTTCGTGGCGGAGACGCAGCGCTACGGCGACGTGTCGCGCGCGGAGGAGTTCATCTACGACCACCCGTTCCAGTGGGGCAGCAAGCGCACGG
Source organism: Myxococcus sp. AB025B (assembly GCF_006518215.1). Lineage (NCBI taxonomy): Bacteria > Pseudomonadati > Myxococcota > Myxococcia > Myxococcales > Myxococcaceae > Myxococcus > Myxococcus sp. AB025B. Next base: position 25,860 of record NZ_SRLW01000018.1, on the reverse strand, counting down.
GGCCTGATTTGCACCGCGTGGGCGGGCGCTACCCGAACCTCTGGCACTACACGCACCTGATGGACCCGCGCGCGACCAGCCCCGGCTCGAACATGCCGGCGTACCCGTGGCTCGCGGAGAACACCATCAAGGTGAAGGACGCGCCCAGGAAGCTGACACTGATGCAGAAGCTGGGCGTGCCGTACACGAACGCGGAGGTGGACGCGGCCGAGTCGCGGCAGAAGGCGCAGGGTGAGGCCATCGCCGCGGACCTGGCCACGCAGGGGGTCCAGGTGGCGTGGGACTCGGAGATGGTGGCCCTGGTGGCCTACCTCCAGCGCCTGGGCCGTGGACCGCAGGACGTGCCCGCGCCGTCGGATGTCGCGCCCACCGCGTCGGCGGCGGGCGTTCAGGGAGGGAGCCGCTGATGTACAAGCAATTCTACCAGGGGATGACGCTGGAAGAGCTGCCGCTCTTCGCGCTCGTCCTGTTCATCGCCGTCTTCCTGGGCGTGTGCGCCTGGGTCTTCGGGGCGCGCCGCAGCCAGGACTTCGACGCGCTGTCGCAGCTGCCGTTGTCGGAGCGCGGGGAGGGCGGCCATGAGTGACGAGAAGTCGCCGGTGCTCCATGTCTATGACGGCATCGAGGAGCACGACAACCAGCTGCCCAACTGGTGGCTGGCCATCCTGTGGACCACGCTCGTCTTCGGCGCGGGGTACTGGTTCTGGTACCACGTCGCCGAGGTGAGCCCCGGCCAGCTGGGCGAGTACGCCGCCGAGTCCGCCGAGCATGCCCAGCGCATGGCGAGCAACACGCCCGCCTCCGATGAGCTGCTGCTGGCGCTGGTGAAGGACCCGACGTCGCTGGAGAACGGCAAGGGCGTGTTCCAGGCCAACTGCGCCGCGTGCCACGGCGCGCAGGGGCAGGGGCTCATCGGCCCCAACCTGACGGACGGCTTCTGGCTGCACGGCGGCTCGCCCATGGCCATCCACAAGGTGGTGGCCGACGGCGCCGTGGCCAAGGGCATGCCCGCGTGGGAGCGCACGCTGGGGGCCGAGCGCGTCAAGGCCGTCACCGCGTACCTGCTGACGCTCAAGGGCACGAACGCACCGGGGGGGAAGGCCCCTCAGGGCGAGCCAGAGACGCCGTAGTCCTCGCGCTCCACCAGGAACCCACGTCATGGCGACAGCACCTCAACGAGACGGCCCTCCGCGCATCGACCAGTTGTCGTCCATCCACGCGGATGGCTCGCGCAAGGCCATCCATCCCTCGGACGTGAGCGGGCGCTTCATCACGCGCAGGCGGGTGATGTTCGCGGTGCTGCTCGGCATCTACGTGGCGCTCCCCCTGGTGGACGTGGGGGGCCATCCCGCCGTCCACCTGGATGTGGCGGCGCGGCGCTTCTACCTGTTCGGCGCCACGTACAACGCGCAGGACTTCTGGCGCGTGCTCTTCCTGGGCACGACGCTGGGGTTCGGCCTGCTGTTCGTCACCGCGTGGCTGGGCCGCGCGTGGTGCGGCTGGGCGTGTCCGCAGACGGTGTTCCTGGAGGGCCTCTATCGTCCCATCGAGCGGCTCTTCGACGGGCCCCGCGAGCGACGGCTCAAGCAGGAGACCTCACCGTGGACGCCTCTGCGCGTGGCGCGCGCGACGGCGAAGCACGGGGCCTACGTGGGCGTGTCGCTCCTCGTCGCGCACGCGGCGCTCAGCCTCTTCGTGTCCGCGGGCGGGCTGGTGTCGATGGTGTCCAGCGGCCCGGCCACGTCCCCGGTGGCCTTCACCTGGGCCATGGCCGTCACCGGCGCGCTGTACTTCAACTTCGCGTGGTTCCGCGAGCAGCTCTGCGTCGTGGTGTGCCCCTACGGCCGGCTCCAGTCGGCGATGCAGGACCGGGACTCGCTCATCGTCGGCTATGACACGCGGCGGGGCGAGCCCCGGGGGCGGAGGGTGAAGGTGCTCCCCGCGCACGCCGCGCCCCCCCGGGGCGACTGCGTGGACTGCCGCAAGTGTGTCACCGCGTGCCCCACGGGCATCGACATCCGCCACGGCCTGCAGATGGAGTGTCTGGCGTGCGCGCAGTGCATCGACGCGTGCGACGAGGTGATGGACCGGATTGGCCGGCCGCGCGGGCTCATCCGCTACGACTCGCTCAAGGGCCTGGCGGGCGAGCCCCGCCGCATCCTGCGCCCCCGGCTCGCGCTGTACGGCCTCTTGTTCGTCGCCTCCGTGGTGGGCCTGGTGTGGACGCTCGCCCGCCGTGTGCCGTTCGAGGCGAACCTGCTGCGCTTCCAGGGCATGCCCTACCTCGTCGAGGAGGGTCAGGTTCGCAACCAGTTCGAGCTGCACCTGGTGAACAAGAACCCGGAGCCCACCACCTTCACGCTGTCCATCCAGGCGCCGCCGTCCGCGCGAGGCGTGATTCCGCAGTCCCAGGTGAAGCTCGGCTCGCTGGAGAGCTTCCGGGTGCCGCTGTTCATCCTGGCGCCCCAGGGCAGCACCGAGGTGCCGTTCGACTTCATCGTCGAGGTGGCCGACTCCGCGTCGGGCGAGGTGAAGCGGATGGAGGCGCGCTTCCTGGGACCGCCGTCCAAGGCCCACTGAGGCGGCGGACGAAAATCGTGCGCGTCACCCGGGGGCCTCCGCGGATTGTGCGCGGGGCCCGCCGTTCTCCGGGCGCATGAGGTGGCACGCGCCTTGGATTGGGACGAGGGGCATGGACATGCTTCCAGGAGTCCCCCGTCCGTCGCCGGAGCTGCTGGGCCGGTACAACGTCTCCGGGCCGCGCTACACCAGCTACCCCACCGCGCCGGAGTGGCGGCCGGACTTCGGACCGGAGGCGCTGGAGGCCCGCCTGCGGGTCGCCGGAGCGCAGGACGAAGCCTCGCCCCTGTCGCTGTATGTCCACCTGCCGTTCTGCCACAGCCTGTGCTGGTACTGCGGCTGCAACGTGGTCATCAGCAAGGACTCGAGCGCGGCGGACCGGTACCTGGACCACCTGGTGATGGAGCTGTACCTGGTGGCGGAGCAGCTGGGCCCCCGTCGCGCGCTGTCGCAAATCCACTGGGGCGGCGGCACGCCCACGTTCCTCACCGAGAAGCAGCTGGAGCGGCTGTGGACGGAGCTGATGCGCCGCTTCACGCTCCTGCCGGACGCGGAGGTCGCCATCGAGGTGCACCCGTCCGTGACGACGTCGGGACAGGTGTCGCTGCTCCGGCAGCTCGGCTTCAACCGGCTGTCCATGGGGCTGCAGGACTTCGACCCCCGCGTGCAGGAGGTGACGAACCGGCTGCAGACCCCCGAGCGTACGCGGGCGCTGCTGGACCACGCGCGGGAGCTGGGCTTCACCGGCGTGAACTTCGACCTCATCTACGGCCTGCCGTACCAGGAGCCGGAGGGCTGGGCGCGCACGCTGGAGACAGTGCTGGCGATGCGTCCGGACCGGCTGGCCGTCTACTCCTTCGCCTTCATGCCGGACGTGCTCAAGCACCAGAAGCGGATGCCCGCCGACGCGCTCCCCAGCGCGGAGGTGAAGATGGAGCTGTTCCGCGCGGCCTACGCGGGCCTCGTGGGCGCGGGCTACCAGGCCATCGGCATGGACCACTTCGCGGTGCCCGAGGACGAGCTGGCGCGCGCCCTCTCCGAGCGCCGGCTGGGGCGCAACTTCCAGGGCTACACGGTGAAGGCCGCCTCGGACGTGGTGGCGCTGGGCAGCACGGGCATCAGCGACGTGGCGGGCGCGTATGCGCAGAACGTCCGTCCGCTGCCCGCCTACTACGAGCGCATCTCCCGTGGCCGACTGGCCACGGAGCGTGGGCTCTTGTTGACGGAGGACGACCGCAAGCGCCGCGCCGTCATCACCCAGCTGATGTGCAACGCCTGGGTGGACCTGGGCGAAGAGGGTGTGCGCGACTTCGCGCTGGAGCTGGAGCGCCTCCGGACGTTCGAGGAGGACGGGCTGCTGGTGCGCTCGGGCTCGCAGCTGGAGCTGACCGCGCTGGGGCGGCTGTTCGTGCGCAACGTGGCCATGGTGTTCGATGCCCGGCTCTCCCGGGCCGAGCGACCGCGCTTCTCCCGGACGGTGTAGGAGGGCGGGCAGGCGGGCCTCGCGGGCGTCCGCTCCCCTGGCGTGCTCGCCGGGCAATGACCACCTCTTCCTGGCGCCCTCGCGCGCGATGGGGAGGTGGGCATGGCGGGCCTGGAGCGAAGGACGGTTCGACGGGGCCTGAAGGGCGCGTGCCTCGTGGGCGCGCTCCTGGCCGCGACGCTGGCGGGCGCCGCGCTGAAGAAGGGCGAGGTGGTGCCGGCGTTCTCCGCCGAGGACCTGCGGGGTGAGAGGCACAGCAGTCAGGAGTGGCGCGGCCGGCGCACGCTGCTGGTGGTCCTCACCGACAAGGACGGCGGCGAGGCGATGCGGCGCTGGTTCGACGAAGCCGCCGCGCTTGGCGTCCCCGACTCGGTCCACCGCGCCTCGCTGCTCTCCTTCAAGCTGCCCTTCTTCGTGGGCCTGGGGACGGTGCGCGAGAAGGCCCGGAAGAAGGTCCCCGAGGCGGCCTGGTCCGACACCTGGCTCGACAAGAATGGAGACATGGGCAAGCGGCTGTCGCTGCCGTCCAGTCGCATGCCCCATGCCTTCGCGCTGGACGAGCAGGGGCGGGTGCTCGCCGCCGTGCACGGCGAGGTGGGCTCCCCGGAGGCGAAGGCGCTGCTGGAGCTGCTCACGCGGCCCTAGAAAGACGAGGGGCGCCGCGGTGGGATTCCCCGCGACGCCCCGGTGCCTCTTGGATGCTTCGGCTCAGCGCGCGGACAGGATGTCCTGGGCGCGCTTCTTCTCGGTGGAGAACGTGAAGGCGTTGAAGAGCAGGTAGTTGTTCTCCGTGTCGAGGATGCGCGGCTTCACGATGCGCAGGACGTTGAGCTTGTCGTCGCTGAACTGCATGCGCTCCATCAGCCGCAGCACCTGGGAGACCAGCAGGTAGTTGTCCTGGAGGCCCATGGAGAGCACGCGCAGCTTGTCGTCGGTGAAGGTCTCCCGCGAGATGGCGTCGTACCAGCGCTGGAAGGCGCTGTCGCTCATCGGCCGGACCATCGGCTCCGGCGGCGGGGGCGGCGGGCGCGGCATCACGGTGGCGAGCAGCGGGGCCTCCTCGACATGGCGGGCCACGCCGTCGAGCACGTCCTGCGCCTTGCGCACCTTGGCGCGGGTGTCACGGTCGGCCCGGTCCTCGATGTCCTCGAGCAGCTTCTCCAGGCGCGCCAGCCGCTGCGCCAGCTCCTCGCGGCCCACCACCACCAGCGTGCCCGTGGGGTTCTGCGGCGGGTAGTGCTGCCCCGGGTTGTGGCGCGGCGGGTTGTTCGGCGGCTGCGGCTGCGGCATCGGCCGGCCCGGCGGGGGCGGACGGAACTTCTCGGCGGCCGCGTCTTGCGCGAAGGAGGTGGAGGCGGACAGCAGGGCGACTGCGAGCGCGAGGGCCTTCATCGGGGCTTCCTTGTTCGTGTACTCAACATCTCGGACGAGCCGTCCCTCTTCGCATTCATTCCGCCCTGTCGACAAGGCCCCCACCCTCAGGGAGAGGGGGTTCGTTTGGACAGCACCGTCCCCTCGGGGGACAGCTCGTAGAGGAGGGGGACGCCGGTCGCCAGCTCCAGCCCCACCACCTGCTCGCCGGTGAGCTGGTCCAGCTTCATGACCAGGGAGCGGTTGGAGTTGCCGTGCGCGACGACGAGGACGTTCTTGCCCAGGCGCAGGTCGCCGCCGATGGCGCGCTCGTAGAAGGGCAGCACCCGGCGGGCGGTCATCTCCAGGGACTCGCCGTTGGGGGGTGGCACGTCGAAGGAGCGCCGCCAGAGCTTCACCTGGGCCTCGCCGAAGCGCTGGGCCGCGTCCGCCTTGTTGAGGCCCTGCAGGTCGCCGTAGTGGCGTTCGTTGAGGGCCGCGTCGCGGATGATGGGCGGGCGCTGGCCCAGGGCCTCCAGGATGAGCGCCAGCGTCTCCTGGGCGCGGGTGAGCACGGACGTGTAGGCGACATCGAAGGTGAGCCCCTGGAGCGAGCGCGCGGCGGAGCGCGCCTCCTCGCGGCCCTTCTCGGTGAGGGGCACGTCCACGAAGCCCGTGAAGCGGTTCTCGTGGTTCCACAGGGACTGGCCATGACGGACGAGAGCGAGGAGGGGCATGGCCTCCTGCTAGCCCAACCCGGGCGTCACGGCCAGGGGGGCGAGCGTCGCAGCAGGGCCTTGGGGGTGTGTCCTGTCAGGCCGCGGAAGTCGGAGATGAGGTGGGCCTGGTCGTAGTAGCCCGTCGCCGCGGCGATGGCGCCCCAGTCCGGCGCCGTCATCCGCCGCGAGGCCCGGAGGGCGCGCTGCAGGCGCACCACGCGCGCGTAGGCCTTGGGGCCCAGGCCCACCACGTCCTCGAAGGCCCGGCGGAGCTGTCGCTCGCTGACGCCCAGGGCTTTCGCCAGGGCGTCCACGCGGGGCAGCTCGCGCGCCTGGGAGAGGACGCGCACGGCGCGGCGCACGACGTGGGCGGAGGGCGGCTCGAACACGTCACCTCCGCGCAGGCGCGCCTCGAGCGTCTCCTGGAGCACGCCGAGCTTCGCCTCCAGACCCGGGCGCTCGTGCAGCCGTTCGCGAAGCCATCCCCCCGCCGCGCCCCACAGCGTGTCGAGGGGGATGACGCGGTTGGTGAGCTCCCCCATGGGGACACCGAAGAACGGATAGGCCCCCGCGACCTTGAAGCGCACGGCGATGGCCAGGGGTGGCACCTCCGCGCCACCCTTCTGCAGGGGCTTCAGCCGGGTGCCGATGACGTACGCGTCGCCGCGGGTGTCGCCAAGCCGGATGATGAGCTCGGACTCTCCATCGGGGAGGCGGACATAGCCCGGCGCCTGCTCGCCACGGGGGACGGCGCGGAGGCCGCGCACGAAGCTCGCGAGCAGCCCTCGGGGCGCGACCTGGATCGACGGGGAAGCCACCCGGAGAGCATGCGGCACGGTGCTCGGGGATTCAATCCACGGGGGCGCGGATGGCCGATTTCTCCAATCGCCCTCCACGTGCCCTCCCTACCTTGGGAGCACCTCTCGCCGTTCCATTCGAGGAGTGTGTCCCGATGCGAGTCCATCACCTCAACTGCGGCACCCTGTGCCCCGCCAGCGCGCGCTTCGTGCTGGGCGAGGGCGGCCTGTTCACGCGCGCGCGCCTGGTCTGCCATTGCCTGCTCATCGAATCGAACGACGGCCTGGTGCTGGTCGACACGGGCCTGGGGCTCGCGGACATCCAGGACCCGCGCCGGCTGGGCCAGCGCTTCATCCGCCGCAACGCACCCCGGCTGTCGCGGGACGAGACGGCGGTGGCGCAGGTGGAGCGGCTGGGGTTCCGGCGCGAGGACGTGCGGCACATCATCCCCACGCATCTGGACCCGGACCACATCGGTGGGCTCGCGGACTTCCCGCTCGCGAAGGTGCACGTCTTCCGGGACGAGCACGCCGCGGCCATGGCTCCGGTGGGGCGCAGCGCGAAGTTCGGCTACCGCGCCGCGCAGTGGGCCCACCAGCCGCTGTGGAGGCCGTATGACGTCGAGGGCGAGCGCTGGTTCGGCTTCGCCTCGGTGCGCGTGATTCCGGAGCTGGACACGGAGCTGCTGCTGGTGCCGCTGCTGGGGCACTCGGAGGGACACTGCGGTGTCGCCGTGAAGACGGAGGGACGGTGGCTGCTCCACGCGGGGGATGCGTACTTCAGCCACAAGGAGATGCACCCCGTGTCGCCGCGCAGCCCGTGGGGGCTGTCGCTCTTCCAGCGCCTGCGCTCCACGGACAACGCCGCGCGCCTCGAGAACCAGGCGCGCCTGCGGGCCCTGGTGAGGGCGCATCCGGAGGAGGTGAGCGTGTTCTCCGCGCACTGCGCGGTGGAAATGGAGCGTCACGCCCGTGCGCCGGTGTCCTTCGAGGTTCGTGACTCCGCGGCCTGAAGGGGCGGGCTCACGCCCGACGGCGGCGGGCGCGGTGGAGGTCGTCGTAGAGGCCGAGGAAGAGGTGTCCGCCGAGCAGGAGCCCCTGCTGGATGTCCCGCCGGGCCGAGGCGTCGCTCGCGAAGGGCGCGTCGAGCTGGCGGTAGAACCCGTCCGCGTGCTCCTCGTCGAGCGTCGCGTGCGTGGGGTAGTGCACCACCTGGTCCGCCGCGAGCCACCCGCGCGCCACGATGCCCTGTCCCAGCTCCAGGGAGATGCCGCTGAACAGGTCCTCGATGATGCCGAACACGGCGAGCCCGGTGTGCGTGGACTCGAAGGCGGCGATGCCCGTCAGCGCGACGTTGAACTTGCGCACCTCCGGCCAGGACGTGTCGTCGTGGAGCCCGTCGAGCGAGGCCCCGAGCCGCTCCAGCAGCACGAGGAACGTGTGCTCGTGGCCGTGGGAGAGCGTGCCCCGGCCGTGCTCGTCGAAGACGTTCTCCACCAGCGGCAGGCGCAGCTCGGGACGGGGGAGCCGGCTGGCGAGCACGGCCATGGGCCGCGTGAAGTGCGCCACCGCGGCGAAGAACTGACGCTGCGTCTCGACGAAGTCCCCCCGCTCGAAGGTGCCGTCCCGCAGCGCGCGCAGGTACGCGGAAGACTCCCGCGCGTTCCACTCGGCCTTCAGCGCGCCGATGTGGTGGCGCAGGTTCAGATTTCGGAGGAGGGAAGGTGCACCCATGCCGGGGACCCTTTAAGTCGGGTGAGGTCGAGAGAGTAGACGGTGCACGCCGCGTCGGGGGAGACCCCTTGTCCTCGCAGCCAGCGGACGTGGTCCTCCAGGCGCTCGTCGATGACGAAGCAGGCGAGCGACTGGGGGCTGCGCGCGGTGAGCTCCTCGCCGCAGGTCTTGAGGTAGGGCCCCCATCCCCGGGTCCACGCCGAGGGCGGCGCGGCCAGGTGCACGAGCGGCCAGGGGGCTTGCGTCGACATCAACTGGAGGTCCTTGCTCCCGGAGGTGGTGCACCACCCCGCGCCCTCGAGCCGGCGGGTTGGCGCGGGGCCGAGCACCAGCCCCTCACCCCGTGGACACCCGGGCGCGTCCGCCAGTTCCAACGTGGCCAGGCGCGCGGGCGGCGTGAAGTAGAGCGCGAGCCGGCTCTGGGGGCGTCCCAGCCGCAGCGGGTTCCAGCCGCGCGCGGTGCGCATGACGTCGCCCCGCGCGCCCCGCATGGCGGCGCCGTAGAGGAACCGGATGCCGCGCAGGGCGGGGATGCGGAACAGGTGGGTGAGCCCCCGGAGGATGAGTCCTCGGGCCAGCCCCGAGCCTCGCGCGTGGGGCGCCACCTTGAGGTCGCAGATGTAGAACCCGGGCAGGGCGCGGGGGCCCCGGTGGACCTGCCGCAGGATTCCCGTCACCGAGCCGAGCAGCTCCTTGCCGCGCAGGGCCAGCAGGAAGTACGCCTCCCCCATGGACGAGAAGAAGGGGTGGTACTCGGGGCCATGGTCGATGAAGAAGTGGTCGGCGCCGTCGGCGATGGGGTACTCGATTCCGCGCTCCAGCCTTCGCAGCCGCTCGACATAGGGGCCGAGCGTGTCGGGCCGGAGCACCACGTAGCGGATGCCGCTCATGTGCCCGACGTCCGTCGGAACCCGACCTCGACGCGCTCGTAGAACAGGCTGCGGTCCTGGGCCTGGAGCCGCGCGCCGAGCGCGTCGTCGAACTCGAAGGCGGGGGTGAAGAAGCGCCTCAGGTCGCGTTGGTTGTTGAGCTGGCGCAGCAGCACGGCGCAGCCGGGGCGGGCCTTCCGCGACAGCAGCGTGGCCCACGCTTCGACGAGCGTGTCATCGGACCAGTCGAAGATGTTGGACAGGGAGATGACGTCGAAGCGGCCCAGGTCGGGCACGTCCGGCAGCGAGCCTTGCACCAGGCAGACCTGGAGCGGCGCGGTGGCGCGCAGGTAGCCGGGCGCGTCGCCGGGACGGTAGGCGCCGAGCAGCACGTGCTGCAGATACGGATTGCGGCAGGCGTCCTCGCGTCGCAGTCCCCGCTCGAACAGCGCCTGGAAGTAGCCGGGGTAGGAGCCGGGGCGGGCGTGCTGGGTGGCCGCGGGGCCGAACATGGCGTGCAGGAGCGGGTCCGCGAACGCGAGCTGGAAGGCCACGGGCCAGTAGTGGGACGCGAACCAGCCGACGCGCAAGGCTTCGCGCTCCGACTCGGGGACGCCGGGGTCGAAGAACGTGTTGAGCTCGCGCCGGGGCGCGACGAACTCCTCCACGAAGAGGCGCAGCGTGCGGAACAGCCCCTCGAACTCGCCGCGCTGATTCAGCCCCGCGGCGTCGTTGGAGAGCACGTTGAAGTGCTGGGGCGCGGCGGTGCCCAGGCAGCGCGCCTTCTCCTTCACGTGCTCCAGCTGCCTCGGGTTGAAGTCGAAGCCCACCAGCTCGAGCGTGGGGTTGTCCTTCGCCAGCGTCAGCAGGGTGCAGCCGCCGGAGGCGACGGTGAGGAGCGCGCGGGCCCGGGTGTGCTCGATGAGCGCCTGCTCCAGCGCCGGGTCTTCGCGGACGACGGCGAACTTCAGACGGGGGAGAGGTGCGCTCAAGGCCGGGTGGGGGGCGAGGGTTGCTTCGACTCGGAGCGGGATTGTAAGTCATCAGGACGCGCCATGCCCACGCCCTCCGCAGCCCTGTCTCCCCAGTCCCTGCGCGAGCTGGAGCGGGTCGACGCCCGTCATCTGCCCCGGCTCGTCCTGTTCCTCCTGCTCCAGGGTGTGTCTGCGTGGCTCGTCGTCCTGCTGGCGAGGGACGGCGACCCGGTGGCGAGCTGGCTCGTCCGGCTGCCGCTCTACCTGGTCTGTGCCGCCGCGCTGCACGGCATCAGCCTGTTCACCCACGAGGCGGTGCATGGTGGGTTGTCCTCGCGGCCCTGGCTGAATCGACTGGGCGGGATGCTGTGTGCCTGGCCCGTGCTCCAGAACTTCGCGGCCTACAAGGTGTTGCACCTGCGGCACCACCGCGATTTGGGTGGTGGCCTGGACCCCGACCACTACGCGAACTACACGGGGCGGCGCTGGCTGGAGCTGGCGATGCACCTGGGCCGGCTGCTGCTCGGCTATCCCGCGTACATCACGATGATTCCCATCCTGGGCTTCAAGCACGGCACGCCGTCCGAGCGGCGATGGATTGCGTTCGAGGTCGCCATGGTGCTCGTGGCGGGTGTGCTCGCGGCGCGCTTCGTGCCGTGGCAGGTGTTGCTGCATGCGTGGGTGCTGCCCATGGTCATCATCAACACGCTGGTCAACATCCGGGGCATGAGCCAGCACACCTTCCTGACGGAGAATACGCATCCGGTCCGGGGCTCGCGGACCATCCTCTCCAATCCGGTGACGCGCTTCTTCATGTGCAACGAGAACTACCACCTGGAGCACCACCTGTATCCGCGGGTGCCCTGGTACAACCTGCCCGCGCTGCACCAGTCCCTGCGGGCCGAGCTCGTCGCGCAGGGCGCGCCCTTCATCCCGTCGTACTTCTCGTTCGTCCGGGGCGTGCTGAGTGGCTCGCTGATGCGCGAGGCCCGGCGCGCCGCGTCCCCGGATGTCTGAGCGTCCCTTCCTGCACGAGGGGTTGCTCGCGGGCTTCGGGGTCGTGCTGTCGTGTGGGCTCCTCGTCGTCGCGGGAGCGGGCTCGGCGGTCTTCCTCCAGGTGCTCGGCGCGACGCTCCTGTTCATCCTCGCGGTGGTGGGGCTCGCGCGTCTGGAGCGCTGGGGACACGCCTTCCGCGTCCGATTGCTGTGCGCCTATGTGGCGACGTTCTTCTTCTATGCGTCGGTGAAGGACACCCTCCCGGCGCTCGGGCTTCCGACGCGGGATGCCGTGTTGTTCGGCCTGGACGCGTGGGTGTTCGGTGGGAGCACGCCGTCGGTGTGGCTGCAGCGCTGGAGCTCGCCGGCCGTGAACGACGTGTTCAGCGCGAGCTACCTGTCGTTCCACGTCTACCTGCACCTGGCCATGGCGTGGGCGGTGGTGGGCTCGCGGGAGCGCGCGGAGGCGTTCTTCGGTCAGGTCTTCTCCGCCTACGTGCCGGGGCTCGTGGGCTACTACCTGGTGCCCGCGGTGGGGCCCGTGGCGGCGTATCCCGAGCTGTTCACCGTGCCCGTGGAGGGAGGGTGGGCGACGTGGCTGAACGCGGCCGTCGTGGCCCATGGCTCGTCGACCTTCGACCTGTTCCCGAGCCTGCACGTGTACATCACGCTGGTGTTGCTCGCGCACGACAGGCTTGTGCATCCGTGGCGCTTCCGGGGGATGTTGCCGGTGGCGGTGTTGCTCGTCGTCTCCACGCTGGTGCTGCGCTACCACTACGCGGTCGACCTGCTCGCGGGCGTCGTGTGGTTCGTCGCCTTCCGCGCGCTGTATCCGCGACTGCTTCGTGGGTGGGAGTCCTGGCGGGGCGGGAGCACAGTGGAGCCTGCGGTGCTGATTCCGCCGGAGTGACGGAGGCGCGTGCGTCGCGCTGTCACGCGGGTGGCGGAACATTGACGAAATGTCTCGCGCGGCCCGGGCGTTGAGCCCGCAACCCCCTGGAATCTCGCAGGGGGTGGCTTGGAACGGCATGTGAAGAGGAGGGGAGGCAACAGGAGGAAGCCCCATGGCCCGGTGTCGCCCGTCCAGTTCCCGCCCGACTCTCCCCACCTTCACGTTCCTGGAGCACAGCGCGCGCGGGATGCTGCGTCAGGAGGTCCTGGACTTCATCCTCGACTACGGCCTGCGGGTCCGCGCGGCGGGAGCGACGCACGTCACGGTGCTGGAGCGAGACCTCTCGCGGGCCCTGCGCGACTCGTCCCTCGCGCGGCAGGCGCGTGGCTGGATTGTGTTGGTGAGTGACGACGAGCGCCTCCTCACCTGTTACCGCCGCGCGGATGCGAGCAGCTTCCTGCGGCGCAAGTCGAAGCACCGGCTCAACGGTGGGCGGCCTCACCGCGACACGGGCTGGCGCAACGCGGAAGGCCGACGCGGGGTGGGGCGCGCGAGCCACGCCGGGTCATGAGGACGTGGCTGTCGCGCGGGGGATGGCGATGGCCTGGCCACTCAGGGTGATGAGGAGGACGCCAGGCTCGCGACGAAGGTCTCCGCATCCACGGAGATTTCATCAGCGACGACAGGCAACGTCGGATGCCCGCGCCCGTAGTCGAATTCGTGGAAGTACAGCCACGAACAAGGCACCTGGCGGTCGGCGATTCTGCAAAGCATGGGTCCTGCTCCCCTGGGCATGAGGCTGTCTGCGTGCGGGCGGCTTTAGCGGGGTTGGGCGCGTCGGAAAAGGGCGCGCTGCTTCACATTCGGGGTGTCCGGTGAAGGGCACGCCGGAGGTCGGCGCTGCGCCAGAAGGCGGGCTCCGGAAGGAGAGGGCGGTCGTCCTCGCACCTCCTGGAGCCCCGCATGCCCCGCACCGCGCTCTTCGATTCATTCCGCCAGACCACCCGGAAGGCGCTCGCCGCTTCCACCTCGCGACGCGAGGTCACCCTGCCGTCCGAGGCCCGGCGCGGCGTGGACCGTCGCTCCGTGTTGAAGGGGCTGACGGCCCTGGGACTGGGGCTCGCCGTCGGGAGCGCGCGGGCGCAGGAGGCGCATGCGCTCCCGACGCCGCGGGTGGGAATCATCGGCGCGGGGCTCGCCGGGCTCGCGTGTGCCTACGAGCTGCGGCGCGCGGGCGTCATCGCCACGGTGCACGAGGCGAGTGAGCGCACCGGCGGCCGGGTGTACTCGATGGGCGGCGCGTTCGGCGGACCCATCACGTTCCCGGGACAGGTCGTGGAGCGGGGTGGGGAGTTCATCGACTCCGGACACACGACGATGCTGGGCTACGCGCGCCAGTTCCATCTGGAGCGAGAGGACCTCGCGCGGTTCCACGGCGAGGTGACGTACTTCTTCGGAGGCCAGCGGTACGCGGAGTCCGCCATCCTGGCGGAGTACTGCCCGCTCATCGCCGCCATCCGCCAGGACCTGTCACGGCTCTCCGACGCGCCCACGGCCGCGCGACATACGCCCGTGGACCGCGCCTTCGACGTGATGGACCTGATGACCTATCTGGAGTCCCGCGACGCGGGGGCCCTGATATCGGCCGCCATCATCGCCGCGTACGAAGCGGAGTATGGACGGACGGCGGACACGCTGAGCTGCCTCAACCTGCTGTTCCTGATTGGGACGGAGCAGTGTCGCCGCTTCGAGCCCTATGGCGAGAGCGACGAGCGCTACCGGCTGCTCGGCGGCAATCAGCAGATTCCTCGCGAGCTGGCCGCGCGCCTGCCCGGTCAGGTCCGCTGGGGCGAGCGACTGGAGGCCGTACGCAGGACGCCCGCGGGAGCGCTGGCCCTGTCGCTGCGGCGGGACTCCTGGAGCTTCACCGCGACCTATGACGTCGTGGTGCTCGCCGTGCCCTTCACCACCCTGCGGCGCGTGGCGCTGGATGGCTCGCTGGGGCTGCCGCCCTGGAAGACGAAGGTCATCCAGGAGCTGGGCTACGGTACCAATGCGAAGATGATGGTGGGCTACCAGGGGCCGGTGTGGCGCGCGGGCGGGGGCAGCGGCGCGACGTACTCGGACCTGATGCACCACCAGGCGACGTGGGAGACGAACCCGAGCCGGGCCACGGTCAGGGACGCGGTGCTGACGGACTACGCGAGCGGAGAGCGCGGCGCGGCGATGGACCCGGGCAACGTGGCGCTGGAGGCCGAGCGCTTCGTGGCGGCGATGAACCGGGTGGTGCCGGGCACCGCCGGCGCGGTGAAGCGCGGCGTGGACGGGCGCATCCTCGCGCACCTGGAGCACTGGCCGAGCTCCCCTTTCACATTGGGCAGCTACACGGCCTACGGCCCGGGACAGTTCACGAGCCTCGCGGGCTACGAGGCGCCTCCCGTGGGCAACCTGTTCTTCGCGGGCGAGCACACCAGCTCGTTCTACGAAGCCCAGGGCTACATGGAGGGCGCGGCGGCTTCGGGAAGGAGCACCGCGGCGGCCATCCTGGCGGCGGCGCGAATCGCGGCCCTCGGCTGACGCGCACTGGCGAAGGTGGAGCACCGCTGCCTCCGCTTCGCGCGCCCTGGGCCTCCGGCGACACGCTTGAACGAAGGCGCGCTCCCAGCGCGTTTACGGGCTCAGCGAGGACTCACGCCGAGGGCGAAACGCTTGAGCGAAGGCGCGCTCCCAGCGCGTTTACGGGCTCGGCGAGGACTCGCGCCGAGGGCGACAACCCGGCCGTCATGGCCGAAGAGGCGCCCCCAGCGCGGCACAGCACGTCGGGGGTGGACTACGGCGTGGCCGACGCGCGGCGCGGCGAGGTCAGCTCGCGCTGCATGGTGTCGTCGCCCACGAGCACGCCATCGGCGAACAGGGTCCGCTCGTTGGGGCCGAGCGACTCGAGCTCCTCGGCCGTGCCCAGCTTGAGGTTGTAGACCTTGCCGTCGTACGGCACGCGCTCGGTGGCGGTGATGAAGGCCGTGCCGGACTCGGTGCGCACCTGGTCCTTCACCTGGACCTTGTCCGCGGGCACCACGAGCCCCGAGGTGAGCAGCACCGGGTGCTTCTCGGTCAGCCGCACGTCGTGGCCCTGGTCATCGCGCAGCCGCACCAGCGGCTTGGGCTCCCGCCCGAAGATGAAGTCCTGCACCGTCAGCACCCGGCCGCTCGCGTTGGCGCGGACCTTGTCGCCCACCTTCAGCGTCTCGATGGGGGCCCGCGTCCCGTCCGCGAGCGTCACCTTCGTGCCCTCCGCCATGCAGCTGTTGAGCACGTTGAGGTTGAAGGGGTTGGTGGGCAGCGCCGTGCTCGTGAAGGTCGTCAGGCGCGGCACCGCGGCGGCGCCGCCACACGTCGCCATCGAGTAGAGGGTCATCGACATCACCACGGGCTCGTTGACGATCTTCTCCATCGTGCAGCCCGTGCCACCGTTGGCCGTGGTGTTCTGCGAGAGGTTGACCAGCCGCTGGATGCTCGCCGTCTTCCCATTGATGGTGAACAGGTCCGACAGGTCCGCGAGCGTCGTGCAGGTGCCGCCCGAGTCCGTCTTGATGAGGCGCATCCGCGTCGTCGTCGGGCCGTTCTTCATCGCCTGGATGGTGCACGGCTGCGACATCGCGCCCGCGTCGAACGTGAGCTGCGTGGGGACGTAGATGTTGGTGATGTCGAAGGTCTGCCCCGTCTGGAACGGGAAGTAGGCCGCGGGGTCTCCCGTCCAGGGGTTGCCCGTCTTGCGCAGCGCCAGCCCCACCGGGGTCTGGGGGTATG
Source organism: Myxococcus sp. AB025B (assembly GCF_006518215.1). Taxonomy (NCBI): domain Bacteria; kingdom Pseudomonadati; phylum Myxococcota; class Myxococcia; order Myxococcales; family Myxococcaceae; genus Myxococcus; species Myxococcus sp. AB025B. Next base: position 9,659 of record NZ_SRLW01000018.1, on the reverse strand, counting down.
GCGCCAGCGTGCCCTGGGCGTTGGTCACCATGGCGTAGTCACAGTCCGCTCCGCCGCGCAGCTGGCACGTGGTGAGGTTGATGTTCGAGCGGGGCTCGTTGCTCGCGAAGCGCGGGTGGTCCATCGTGAAGCTCACCGGCTCGGGCGTCAGCGTCGTGTCCAGGCTCGCGAACGAGACGTGCTCCTCGCCCGTCTGGTCGTTGTGCGCGACCATCAGCGACTCCACGACGACCTTGCTCTCCGGCGCCATCGACGGGCGCACCGACACCGCCGTGTCGTCGAACGTCTTGCCGTCGTTGTGCTCCTCGTTGGCGCTCTTGGCCAGCACCGTCAGCTTCTTGCCGGACAAGTCACTGTCGTACGCCGTCACGTCCGTGAAGACGTGCGTCGCGCCACCCGCGCACGTGGCGTAGGGGTTGAGGATCAACGAGGGCCGGTTGTCCTGCGCCTTGTCCGCCTGCTGCACCTTGCCACCGCCCAACGTGCGCGAGTCGTTCACGTGGATGAAGTGGTCGCAGTCCCAGTCGGTGGGCTTGGGGCGTGGGCCTCCCCGCACCGCCTTGGCCCGGGCGATCTCCAGTGTCTTCAGCGCGCGCGCGAAGTCGCGGGCCACCGTCGGCCCCGGCGTGTCCTGACCGCCCTGGGTGGCCTGCGCGGCGGCGGCCTCCTGGAGCCGGTGGCGCGCGTACTCGTACTGGTCGTCATCGGCCAGGTCCAGCATCACGAAGTCCTCGTGAGGCGGACGCTTCTGGAAGGCCGCCATCACGACCTCGCGCTGCTCCTCGATGCTCCTGGGCTTGGGCGTGGGCTTGATGACCCACGGGCACCCGGGCAGCAAAGACAGGCAACCTGCGAGAACGGCGAGACGTGTCGCGATGCGACTGTGCGTCAAATCCATGAGCTCCCCCTCAGAGCGGGCCTGGTTCGAGCCCGGACAAACACTGTCATACGCTCCGTGTCTGAAAGTCAACGAATGACAAGTCATCGGCCTCGCTGGTCAGCCGCGACCCGGCCTGTCACATCGCGAGCTTTTCCGGGTGTGACACGCGCGGCGGGCGGAGCGCCGGGGGACTCCAGGGGTAGGTGGCGCCACGTGGGCGTTGACTCCCCGCGGCGCATGAGGGACGGGGTGGACATGGCGCAGCAGAAACTCCTCGTCCCGCATGAGGTCGCGGGAGAGCGGCTGGACCGTTTCGTCTCCAAGCACGTGCCCGGCTTCTCGCTGGAGCGCGCCCGCGCCCTCATCGCGTCGGGCGGGGTGCGCATCCGCGGCAAGAAGTGTCAGCCCACGCGCAAGCTGTGGGGCGGCGAGGAGCTGGAGCTGGAGCGTCCCGAGCCCAAGGCCCCCACGCGGCCGCCCGTCGAGGGGCCCGCGCTGACGGTGCTCCACGACGACGCGGCCCTGGTCATCATCGACAAGCCGCCCGGCCTCGTGGTGGAGCCCGAGGGGCGCGCGGCCTCCGTGGTGGACCTGCTCGCGAGCCAGCGCCCACCCTTCGACGTGGAGGGACAGGCGCTGCCCGGCGTGGTGCACCGGTTGGACCGGGAGACCAGCGGGTGTCTGGCCTTCGCGCGCACGGACACCGCGGCGGCGGCGCTCCTGCGCGCCTTCCAGCAGAAGCAGGTGGACAAGCGCTACCGGACGCTCGTCCTGGGCCACCCGCCGGAGCAGGGGCGCCTGGAGGGGCCCTACACGAGAGACCCGAAGGACCCGCGCCGCTTCACCACCCGGGTGCACTCCGCGCGCAGGGCGGCGCTCTCCTTCGAGGTGCGCGAGCGCTTCGCGGGGGCCGCGCTCCTGGAGGTGGACCTGGACACGGGGCGCACGCACCAGATTCGCGTGCAGCTCTCCGAGGCGGGCTTCCCGGTGTTGGGGGACTCGCTCTACGGCACCGAGGCCGCCCGTGAGCACCCCGCGGCGAAGGCCCTGGGCCGACAGGCGCTCCATGCATTCCAACTGGAGCTGCCGGGCCCGTTGAACGGGGAGCTGGTGCGAGTCCAGGCCGCGCTTCCGGAGGACTTCCAGCGCGCCCTGGCGCTCCTGCGTCGCTGACGCGCCGGGCCCCCACGTTCTCGACGGGGAGCCCGGGACGTCGGGGGACTACTTCGCGTCCACCACGAGGACCATCCAGCGGTCCGTGGAGTGGTCGATGCGGACGTTGGCGGCGCCCGCCTCCTGGAGCTGCTGCACGATGCCTTCCAGGAAGGTCAGGTGCTCCTTGGGCGCGTCCACGAAGACGTTCTTCGGGCCGTTGCCCTTGGCCTTCGGCTTCTTGGCCGGGGCGGCGGCGCCGTTGAGGGCCTCCGGGTTGGCGGCGGCCTTGAGCTGCAGGGCGGCGTCATCGACGGTGGGCTCGGGCGCGCTGTCCACCTCGGCCTCGGGCTCCTCGGCCACCACCGGGGCGGCGGCGGCCACCTCCTCCTCGGCCTCCGCGCGAAGCTGGTTGAAGGTCTTCAGGTTGATGGTCGCCCCGAACTTCGTCTTGAAGGACTCCAGCGCGTCCTTGCTGCTGATGTCCGGCTGCTGGCGGAAGAGGGTGAGCAGGAACGCGTGTCGCTCCTGGGTCTGCTCCTGGGACGTCCTCGGCATCTTCTGTGCTCCTGTGAACCGTGAAGGGCGGCGCACCCTAGCCGACCCCTCCCGAGGAGAAAAGGTGGTCGGATGTCCCTGCGTGGACGCTCGACGCGGACCTTCGCGCCTTCGGCTGTCTCGTTATTCGCGAGGTGCGGGTGGCGGCTCGTCCGGCCTCGGGGCGAGCAGGGGACCAGGGCCCCGTGGCCGTCGGCGCGGCGCGCGGGGGATGGCCAGGATTCAGAGTCATGGAGACCGCTGCCGAGACGAGCCGCTCCGCCCCCGCGTCGCCGTGGGTGGACATCTCCGTGCCGCTGCGCGACGGCATGGTGCACTGGCCGGACAACCCCGAGGTGCGCATCACCCGCTCGCAGGACTTGGACAAGGGGGACGACGCCAACGTGTCGGACCTGTCCTTCGGCGCGCACTCGGGCACCCACGTCGACGCACCCGTGCACTTCGTCAAGGGCGCCGAGGGCGTGGACGCGCTGTCCTTCGACCGGCTGATGGGCGTGGCCCGCGTGCTGGAGATTCGCGACGCGCGCGCCATCCAGGTGGAGGAGCTGAAGGCGCACGCAGTCCAGCCGGGGGAGCGGCTGCTCTTCAAGACGGCGAACTCCTCGCGGCGGTGGCCCTCCCAGCCCTTCCAGCCGGACTTCGTGTACCTGTCGCTCGAGGGCGCGCGCTACCTGGCGGAGCTGGGGGTGCGCACGGTGGGCATCGACTACCTGTCCATCGGCAGTCCAGACGAGGGCGTACCCACGCACCGCGCCCTGCTGGACGCGGGCATCTGCATCATCGAGGGGCTCGACTTGTCCCAGGTGCGCGAAGGGACGTACGAGCTGGTGTGTCTGCCGCTGCGAATCGCGGGGGGCGACGGGGCTCCGGCGCGCGCCATCCTCCGCGCGCGCTGAAGTGCCGGGTTCAGGCGGAGGGGGCGCGGCGCCTGCGGCGCAGGAAGAAGGCGAAGCCCATCACCGTCGGCAGCAGCAGGCCCCCGCCGACCATCAGCTTGACCCGGTGCCGCTGGGGCAGGGCCCGGGCGTAGAAGGGGCGCTCGGCGCGGACCTTCGCGAAGTTCGGCTCCAGGCACGACGCCCCGAAGGACCACTGCACGTCGTCGATGCGCGCGCCGTTGCGGATGTACGTCAGGTACAGGCGCTCGAACATCGCCGGGTCCCGGTTGGCGACGTGGAGCGCGGCGTGGCACAGCATCATCGCGTAGGCCTGACTGCGCGGCGGCAGCAGCTCCGCGCCGCGCTGGGCCAGCCGCGCCGCCACGTGCCGGTAGTGGAAGCGCTCGGTGAGGGGCGGGCCGTGGAGGGCCGAGAGCCGCTGCTCCTCCGCGCCCATGAGCGACGCGCGGGGGAACATCGCCTGGGCCCGCTGCTCGTCCTCGGTGGCGTCCCCTTCCTCGTCATCCCGGTCATAGCGGGAGACGTCGTAGTTGCCGTCGACCCAGCCCCAGTCCGGCGCGGCCTCGGTCCCCAGCAGGCGCATGCCCTCGGAGCGCGCGAGCCTGGCCGCCGCGAAGAGCGCCTCGGCCCGGTCCAGGTCGTCCCACGCGCTGTCGGCGCGCCGCAGGGCCTCCACGTACTGGCGCGAGGCGTCCTCCATCGCCGTGCCGCGGAAGGCCGCCAGGGCCTCGTCGTGCCGGCCCTCTCGCAGGAGTCGCCGCGCGAGCAGCAGGTGCAGCCGCTCGGGCATCCCGAGCGACGTGTTGCCGTCCCCGACGCTGTCGGGTGACTCCGGCTCCGACTCTGGCACCAGGTCGCAGTGGGACTTCTCCGTGCGCGGGTGGGCGGCCGCGAAGCGCTGGAGCTCCTCCAGGCTCAACGTCCGCTCCGCGACGTAGGCGACGTCCGGCCAGGAGCAGCCCGCCCACAGTCGCTCGGCGGCGCGGGTGAACTGGCCCTGTGTCAGCGCGAGCACGCCGCGCTCTCCCTCCGCGCGGCACAGGGGGCGGTTGGTGTCGTCCAGGTACCAGTCATGCCACCACTCGCGCTCGGGAAGCCCGCGCACGGCCTCGGCCAGGTACGTCTCCGCGGAGGACGCGTCGCCCCGGCGCAGCGCGAGCTTGGCCTTCACCCAGGAGGCCAGCGGGGTCTGCTCGGAGGCGACGAAGCGCTCGGCCAGGTCGAAGCGGCCCGCGCGCCAGGCGCCCGCGGCCAACCGGTCCGCGCCCGCGAGGTCCGGCACCGCGGCCAGCGCGTCCAGCACCGCGCCGAGCCCTCCGGCCGAGGGCTCCTCGGACCAGGCGGACTCGCGGCCGCGCGTCCACACGAAGGTGGTCATGAGCCGCTGCGCCAGCGGGTCCTTCAGCGCGACCTGGAGGCGCTCGGGGTTGCGCGCGAGGGCTCGCGCGACGAAGAGCAGCGACACCTCCGCGCTCCCGCTGCCGTGCGAGGCCTGCTCCGCGTACAGGTGGATGGCGCCCACGTCGTCGCCGCGCTGGAGCAGCACGCGCGCCTGCATGCCCAGGCTGGAGACCGCGAGACCCAGCGGGTCGTCGAAGCCCTCGCGGACCAGCCGGCGGGTGAGCTCGAAGCCGTGCTTCGCGTCGTCCTCGAAGCCGGCGCCCGCGTTGCGGCCCAGCATGTACGCGGCGAAGGTGGAGAAGCGGCGTCGCTCCGCGGCGGGCAGCGCGAGCACCTCGAGGAAGCGCGCCCGCGCCGTCACGGCGTCTCCGGCGGTGAAGGCCTTGGCGCCGGCCTCGTACAGCGCGGTCTCCCGGGCCCCGCCGCCCTGACGCGCGTCGGGGGGCTCGTCGGGGAACTCGTTCACCGCGAACACGTCCGAGGGCTTCGGCAGGAGCCGGTGGGCCTCCAGCGCGAAGAGCCCACCGGGAAGCTCGCCGAGCGTGAGCGCGCGGTCGGCGAGGAGGCGCTCCTGGAAGCCGGGGCCACAGGCCTTCGCGGAGCGGACGGGCGTCAGGCAGACCAGGATGACCACGGCGGACAGCAGGCTACGGAGCCACAAGGGACACCTCGCTCCCCCGCACGAAGCCGACGACGCGTCGCTCGCCGGCGCGCAGGCGGGGAGGCTTGCGCGCCACGAGTGAGCTCCCCCGCGGGGCATAGCCGCCCACGCCGTCGAGGACCTCCAGGTTTCCAGAAAGGGTGAGCCGGGCCGGGGCCTCGCCGTCCACGCGGCCGGTGTTCTCGAGGACGATGTCGAGCGTGCCTCCGCCCGCGTCCACCAGCCGGGGCTCCACCTGGAGCGTCAGCGGCTCCTGTCGGAGGACGGCGGTCAGCGTGGACGGGCTCCAGGCCTCCGTGTCCCCCGAGTGGCCCCAGCGGAACCACACGAGCCCCTTCACGCCCTGCACCGGTCGCGCGCGCAGCTGCGCGAGGAAGCGCGAGACCTCACGAGGCTCGGAGACCAGGGGCGTGCCGTCGCGCAGACGCACGCGGTAGGTGGGCAGCGCGACGTGGAAGGGTTTGCGCGTGGCCTGGGACCAGCGCTCGATGAAGCCGCGCGCCTCCTCGGGGGTGAAGAGGGTGGGGGCGCGGATGGCGTGCACCTGGACGACGACGTCGTCGGGGATGGCCGTCAGGCGCTCCAGCTCGGGCGAGCCGGCCCAGGTGGGCAGGGCGGTGATGGACAGGGACAGCTCGCCGAGCAGTCGCCGCTCACGCGCGAGCCAGTCCGTGTACGCGGGCAGGGCGGTGGTGGCGCAGTCATGGTCCAGCTCCACGCCTCGTACGCGCACGCCGCGAGCCTTCCAGTCCCGGGCGATGGCGGCGACCTCCTCCAGGGAGATGCCGTCGAGGGGCGCGGTGCCATCCACGCGCATCACCGCCACGACGTCGCGCCCCGTCCTCGCGAGGGCCGCGACATCCACCGCGATGGAGACGGGGGCGCGCGTGTCGCCGGAGCGCTCCCTGGCGAGCACGCGCAGCGCGCCCAGCTCCGGGGGCATCCGCGTGAGGGACTCGACGAGCGACGGGCTCCAGTCCCGCTGCCACACGTAGGCCGCGTGCCCGAGCGGCGGCGGGGGCGCGCGGGTGCAGCCGAGCACGAGGCACAGCCCCATGAACGCGAAGCTCGCGAGTCGGCGCGACGAAGACAGAAACGGGGTGCGCATGGTGAGACGACACGCATCGCGGGAGTGGATGCGACGTCAATGGTGCCACAACCGGGGCGTGCAAGCTCTGCGCGCGTGCGCACCGGTTTTGTCTCGCGTCGTGAGACTGCGTGGAGCCCCAGGGATTCGTAGCCACGCGAGCGAGGAGGCGAGCACTCCGCTTGGGACGGGGCCGTCAGTGGGGCGGCGGCGGCGGGTTGCTGTGGTCGCAGTGCAGGAGGGAGGGCGGGTCGAAGCAGGTGAGTCGCTGGTCGTTCAGCGTGCAGACGCCGCGGGGCGTGTTGGTGCAGCGCACCTCCGTGCGGCTGGCCTTGCAGTCGAAGCCGCACGCAATCGCCTCGGAGGCGTTGAGGCAGCGGGCCGCGGGCATGGCCTGCGCGTACTCATGGATGACGCTGTCGGGCGGGTCCCAGCAGACCAGCCTGCCGAAGTGCGTATCGCAGAGCCCGTAGGGCGTGGAGTTGCACGCCACCTCGCCATTGAAGATGCGGCAGTTGAATCCGCAGTCGACCTTGCCGCGCACCGCCTTGCACTCGGGGCGCACCGGCGTGCGGGGCGGATGCTGGATGGCCACCCGTGGCGGGTCCCAGCAGTGGACCTCGTCGCGGAGGACCTGACACGTCCCATAGGGCGTCTGGGCACAGCCCGCCTTCGAGCCGCTGGTCCTGCACTGGAAGCCGCACAGCTCGCGCCCCTGGGCGGTGATGCACTGGGGTCTGGGCTGTTCCGGGGGCGGCTTGGGCTCGGGCGTGACCTGGGGCGGCGTCGGCGGCGCCGCGGTCAACAGCAACAGGGCAATCAAGGGGAGCATGTGGCCCCCCGACGAACGTCACCGCCGTTTATTCAAACGGTCGGCTGTACGGCCGCTTTTCGCTCAGCGGGCCCTGGAGCCGTGGGGGCGTGGGCCACCGGGACGGCGCGGACCTCGGGGCGCGGGGGCCTGGGACTCACGCGGCGCGTCGTCCAGCTCGCGCCCATCCCGCTCCTCGGTGCGCTGACGTCGGGCGGCCTCGGCGGGTGTCTCCGGCGGGACGAGCGCGTGCGGGCCACGGCCGATGAGGTCCGCGCGGCCCGCCTGCTTCAGGGCCTCGCGGGCCAGGGGCCAGTGCTCGGGGTTCCAGTAGAGCAGCAGCGCCTTCTGGAGGCGCTTCTCGCGCAGACCCTGGGCCGTGTAGACGGGCTCCATCTTCAGCGGGTCGATGCCGGTGAAGTACATGGCCGTCGCCATGGCCATGGGGGTGGGGATGAAGTCCTGCACCTGACGGGGGCGCTTGCCGTTCTTCTTCAGCCACAAGGCCAGGTCCACCATGTCCTCCAGGGTGGAGCCCGGGTGCCCGCTGATGAAGTAGGGGATGTCGTACTGCTCCTTGCCGGCCTCCTCGCTGGCGCAGGCGAACATCTGCTGGAAGCGCTCGAAGCTCTCGATGCCGGGCTTCTTCATCTTCTCCAGCACGCGCGGCGAGACGTGCTCGGGCGCCACGGAGAGCTGGCCGCCCACGTGGTGCGCGGCGAGCTCCTTGACGTACTCGGGGGAGCGCTCGGCCAGGTCGTACCGGACGCCGCTGGCGATGAAGACGTGCTTGACGCCGTCCTCCTCGCGCACGTCCTTCATCAGGCTGATGAGCGGGCCGTGGTCCGTCTGGAGGTTCTCGCACACGCCCGGGTGCACGCAGGACAGCTTGCGGCAGCGCTTCTCGATGTCCTCGCTCTTGCACTTGAGCTTGTACATGTTGGCGGTGGGGCCGCCGAGGTCCGTAATCGTCCCGCGGAAGTCACCCATGCGGCGCAGGGCGCGCACCTCGCGCAGGACGCTCTCCGCGGAGCGGCTCTGGATGACGCGGCCCTCGTGCTCGGTGATGGAGCAGAAGGTGCAGCCGCCGAAGCAGCCGCGCATGAGGACGATGGAGTGTTTCACCGTCTCATACGCGGGGATGCCCTCGCTCTTGTAGATGGGGTGGGGGACGCGGTTGAAGGGCAGGTCGTACAGCTCGTCCATGGCCACCGTGGCCTTGCCGGCGGTGGTGTCACCCACGCCGTCCTCGAGCGGGAGGGCGGGGGCGTTCATGAAGATGGCGCGGTTGCCGTGGCGCTGCGCGAGGGGGCGCGCGTTGCCGGGGTTGGTCTCCATCTGGAAGTCGCGGCTCATGACCGCGAAGGCCTGCTTGTCGGAGACGACGGCCTCGTAGGGTGGGAGGACGACGGTCTTGCGGTCGGCGGCGCGGCGGGCGGGGTCCGCCTCGTGGACGCGCATCTCCTCGTCGTTGATGAGGTAGGCGGTGCCGCGCACGTCGCGGATGTCCTGGATGCGCTCGCCGTTTCGCATCCGGTCGGCGACCTCCATGATGGGGCGCTCGCCCATGCCGAAGACGAGCAGGTCGGCCTTGGCGTCGAAGAGGATGGAGCGGCGGACCTTCTCGCTCCAGTAGTCGAAGTGGGCGATGCGGCGGAGGCTGGCCTCGATGCCGCCGAGGACGATGGGGACGTCGGGGTAGGCCTCGCGGCAGCGCTGGGCGTAGACGATGGTGGCGCGGTCGGGCCGGCAGTTGGTGCGGCCGCCGGGGCTGTACTGGTCGGCGGAGCGGTTCTTCTTCTGCGCGGTGAGCCGGTTGAGCATGGAGTCGAGGTTGCCGGCGGCGACCCCGAAGAACATGCGCGGTGGGCCCAGGGCCTTGAAGGGCTCGGCCGAGTGCCAGTCGGGCTGGGGGATGAGGCCTACCTTGAAGCCCCGGCCCTCCAGGAAGCGGGCGATGAGGACCGGGCCGAAGGCCGGGTGGTCCACGTACGCGTCTCCCGTCACGATGATGATGTCGCACTGTTCCCAGCCGCGCGCCTGCATGTCGGCGCGGGTGATGGGCAGGAAGGGATGGGCGTAACGCGTCGTCTGGGCCATGGCGGTGGGGCGGCGTCGGCGGGGGGCTTCTCTCCTAAACACCCCCGGGCGCCCGAAGCAAACAGGGCGGGGCGCGGGTGTACACCCAAGAGGGGTGGAGGGCCTACACC
>NZ_SRLW01000189.1:0-19653 GCF_006518215.1 Myxococcus sp. AB025B | reverse complement strand
GTGGACGGGGTGGTGGGACAGGTGGGCGGGGGCGCCATGCCGCTGGCCCGGTTGCCTTCCTTTGCGTGCATCCTCAACGTGGGTGCACCGGAATCTTTCCTCGAGCGCCTGCGCGCCGGCGGAATGCCGGTTATTGGCAGGATCGCGGATGGCGAGGTGGTCCTCGACGTCCGCTGTCTCGCGGAGGAGGAGCTCAGGTCGGTCGCCGAAGCAGTGGCGACCGCAAGTCCCGGGAAACCACCATGATCAACAGCGCCGTCCTCGTACTCAACCGGTATTACCAACCGGTGCATGTCACGTCGGTGAAGCGGGCCTTCAGCCTGTTGTATCAGGGCGTCGCCAAGGCCATCGACGCGCAGTACCGGCTCTACGAGTTCGATGATTGGGCGGCGCTGAGCGCCACCAATGACTGCATCACCACCATCAACCGGACCATCCGCGTCCCCCGGGTGCTGGTGCTCAGCGCGTATGACCACCTGCCCCGAGGGCGGGTGCGCTTCTCCCGGCTCAACATCTACGCGCGCGACGCGGACACCTGTCAGTACTGCGGCAAGAACCTGCCGCGCAGCGAGCTGAACCTGGACCACGTCATGCCCCGCACGCAGGGTGGCAAGACGACGTGGGAGAACGTCGTGTGCTCGTGTGTGCCCTGCAATCTCAAGAAGGGGGGCCGCACGCCGGAGCAGGCGGACATGAGGCTCCTGAAGAAGCCGGTGCGCCCGCGCTGGACGCCGTTGTTCCGGGGCGCCACGCGCAAGGTGACGTATCAGGAGTGGCTGCCCTTCCTGCACCTGGCGGATGCCTCGTATTGGAACGTGGAGCTGTTGGACGAGTAGGGCGCCCGAGCGCTTGTTCACCGGCCTGCCCGGCGAACCCTGTAAAATGGGGCGTCGCGGGGGGAGTCATGGCTCGGGTTGATCCACGAAGTGGCCACGGATTGGCGGGGAGTCGACTCGGGCGGTAGGACGGGCTTTGATGCCCCTGCCCATGTCCAAATCCACGCGAGCGCCCCAGGCCGATGCCCGTGCCCTGGGGACCCCGACCGCCGAGCCGGTGGCCCCAGGGCCTGGCGGCGCTCGGCAGCGGCCCCGGCGCATCATCGCCGTGGGCGGTGGCAAGGGCGGCATCGGCAAGTCGATGGTGTCCGCCAACCTGGGCGTGGCGCTGGCCCAGGCGGGGCTGAACGTGCTGCTGGTGGACGCGGACCTGGGCGGCGCGAACCTGCACACGTGCCTGGGGGTGGGGCAGCCGGAGGCGACGCTGTCGGACTTCCTCAGGCGCAACAAGTCGCGGCTCGAGGACGTCATCGTCCCCACGGGGGTGCCCCGGCTGTCGCTCATCGCGGGCGCGCAGGACGCGCTGGACGCGGCGAACCTCAAGTACGCGCAGAAGCAGAAGCTGCTCAAGACGCTGATGGGCGCGTCGGCGGACTACCTCATCCTGGACCTGGGCGCGGGGACCAGCTTCAACACCATCGACTTCTTCATCCTGGCGGACCACGGGTTGTTGGTGGTGCTGCCGGAGCCGACGTCGGTGGAGAACGCGTACCGCTTCGCGAAGGCGGCGTTCTTCCGGCGGCTGCAGCAGATGGAGGCGGAGTACGGCATCCAGGACCTGGTGGACAGCGCGCTCACCACCCGGGAGGGCTCGCTGCGGACGTTGCATGACGTGCTGGCGCAGGTGCGCAACAAGGACCCGGCGGGTGCGGAGCGACTGGAGCGGGAGCTGTCCGAGTTCCGCATCCGGCTGGTGGTGAACCAGGCGCGCACGGACGCGGACCTGAACGTGGGTGCGGCGGTGGCCTCGGCGTGGAAGAAGTTCTTCGGCATCGCGATGGATGACCTGGGCGCCATCCGGTATGACGATGAGGCCTGGCGCGCGGTGCGCAAGCGGCGCCCCGTGCTCATCGAACGACCCGACGCCCCGGCCGCCCTGGCCATCCAACGTATCGCCTCAAGACTGCTCGCCCTCGACGCGACCCCCGACCCATCCTCGTCACCATGAAGCCTTTCGCGCAGCAGACCTATTACGAGCTCCTGGAGGTCCCGGTCACAGCGCCCATGGAGGAGATTCGCGCCGCGTACTCCCGACTCATGGAGCTGTATGCGCCGGACTCCATCGCGGTGTACGCGCTGGTGGAGCCGGACCAGGTGGATGCGCTCCGCGCCCGGATGACCGAGGCGATGGAGATCCTCACGGATGGCGACCTGCGCGGTGAGTATGACCGCGACCTGGGGCTGCCGGCGCCCTGGGGCACGGTGAAGGCGGCCGAGGCGCTGGCGAGCGCGGTGGAGGAGGGGAAGAAGAAGCGCGCGTCCGAGGACGCGGCCCCGGCCCTGAGCGGGCCCGAGGCGTTCCGGGCGAGCTTCGTCAGTGGCTACTCGCTGTCGTATGTGACGAGCTCCCTGCAGACCGCGCCGCTCGTCGGCGGGCTGGTGGATGTGCCCGCCTCGCTGAGCGTGGGCGCGGAGGCGCAGGCGGCGGGGCCGGTGCCCGTGTCGTCCGGTGCGAAGGCCGTGAGCGCCGTGGTGCAGGGTGCGCCTCGGCAGGAGGGGAGCGCCTCGGTGGAGTCGGCTCCAGTTGCCGCGCCCCGGGGCGCGCAGTTGGTGGAGTCCGCTCCTGTCCCCGCTGTCCCGTCGGCGCCTGTCGCCCCGATACCGGCCGAGTCCTCTCCGTCGGCGGCGTCCGCCCCCGTTGCCTCGGTCTCGACCGGGGACTCGTCCTCGGTCCCCGCGTCTGTTGCCTCGGCACCGGCCGTGGTGGCGCCACCGGTCGAGTCTGCCCCTGTGTCCGCGCCGCCGGCCGCGCTCTCCTCGCCTGTGAGCTCGGCGCCGGTTGTGGCCGGCCCTCCCGTGGAGGCGGCCCCTGTCGTGGCTCCGGTTGCCTCGGCGCCGGCCGTGGTTGCGCCGCAGGTGGGGGCGACGCCTGTTGCCTCGGCACCGGTCGCGGTCACGCCGCCCGCGGAGCCGGCGCCCGTTGTCGCAGCACCGGTTGTGGTCGCGCCGCAGGTGGATGCGACTCCTGTTGCCTCGGCGCCGGTTGTGGTCGCGCCGCAGGTGGAGACGACTCCTGGTGCCTCGGCACCGGTCGTGGTCGCGCCGCAGGTGGATGCGACTCCTGTTGCCTCGGCACCGGTTGTGGTCGCACCGCAGGTGGAGGCGACTCCTGTTGCCTCGGCACCGGTTGTGGTCGCGCCGCAGGTGGAGGCGACTCCTGTTGCCTCGGCGCCGGTTGTGGTCGCGCCGCCGGTAGAGTCGACGCCCCCCGTCGCCTCGGCACCGGCCGTGGTCGCGCCACAGGTGGACGCGACGCCCGCTGCTTCAACGCCCGAACCGTCGCCGGCTCACGTCGCCACGGTGAGCCCCGCTCCGGCCCCCGTCGCCGTGGCCGCGAGCCCGGACGTCCCCGCGTCGGTGCCGACCCAGCCCTCGGAGCCGGGGACGTCCATCGTCGTGGCTGGAACGCCCGCCAGGACTCCGGAGCCCGCGCCGCCCCCCGTGACGCGTCCGGTCGGACCGACGGCGCCGCCGCCCGTGGCCCCCTCGCAGAACCGTGTCCAGTCGGGGCGGCAGTTGAGCGAGGCCCAGGTGCTCGCCCAGGACTCGGCCATCGCCACGGCGGAGGCCGCGCTGGCGCAGGTCGCCGCCAGGACTCGCGAGCCCCGTCCCCGTCTGCCGGACATCCCCGCCGACGCCGAGTTCAACGGCGAGCTGCTGCGCCGCGTCCGTGAGACGCGGGGCTACACGCTCCAGCAGGTCGCCGACCGCACCCGCATCTCCTCGCGCCACCTGGAGAACGTGGAGGCGGACCGCTACACGGCGCTGCCCGCGCAGGTCTACCTCCGGGGCATCCTCATGAACCTCGCCCGCGAGCTGGGGTTGGATCCGCTCCGGGTGTCCAGGAGCTACCTGGCCTTGGCTTCTGAGAAGTCAGGCAAGAAATGACGCCGCCCTGGAGGGGTGCCGACTTTTGCTCGTACCGCAAGGAAAGTTGACTCCCCTCCGAGCGGTGCCTATGTAGGAAAGACGATGACGGACGAGGAAAAGATCAAGGCGATGCGGCTCGCCCGTGCGATTGCCTCGGATATCTCGCTCTACAACGAGCAGAAGATCATCAAGGGTATCGAGCAGGACAACCTCTTCGAGGTCCTCAAGGAGGAGCTGGAGGAGGGCCGAGAGCTCTACAAGAGCCGCGTCAGCCAGGAAGTCTTCACCACGGCGAACTTCTTCGAGCGCGCCATCAACGACATCGTCCTGCGCTCCAAGGCGCACGTGAAGTCGAAGATCTGGTAGTCCGCCCCCCGTGGCAGCGCCCGACACGCGAGAGCATCGCGCCCCGCCGGAAGCCCGCGGAGAGCGCATCGACCAGTATCTCGCGGGCGTCTTCACCGACCTGACCCGCTCCCGCATCCGGGGCCTCATCGACGACGGGCACGTGCTCGTCGCCGGCAAGCCCGTGAAGGCGGCGATGCGGCTGCGCGGTGGCGACACGCTCACCCTCCATGTCCCGCCGCCCGTGGCCGCCCTCCCGGAGGCCGAGGAGCTGCCGCTGTCCCTGCTCCACGAGGACAAGGACCTCGTGGTCGTGGACAAGGCCGCTGGCATGGTGGTTCACCCTGGCGCGGGCCACGCCTCCGGCACCCTGGTCAACGCGCTCCTGCACCGAGTGAAGGACCTGGCCGGCGTCGGCGGCGAGCTGCGCCCGGGCATCGTCCACCGGCTCGACAAGGACACCACCGGCTGCCTCGTGGTGGCCAAGAACGAGCAGGCCCTCGTCGCGCTCCAGAAGTCCTTCAAGGGGCGCGAGGTCTCCAAGACGTACCTGGCCCTCGTGCACGGCGTCCCCCCGGCGGAGGGCCGCATCGAGACGCTCTACGGCCGCCACCCCGTGCACCGCCAGCGCTTCACCGGCAAGGTGCGCGAGGGCAAGCCCGCCATCACCCTGTTCCGCGTGCGCCAGGCCTTCGACGGCGCGGCCCTGGTGGAGGTGGACCTGCTCACCGGCCGCACGCACCAGATTCGCGTGCACCTGGCCGAGTCGGGCCACCCGCTGCTGGGAGACACCCTCTACGGCGCGGGCCGCAAGCCCAAGGGTGAGGCCGCCGCCGCGCAGGAGCGCCTGGGACGTCAGGCCCTGCACGCGTGGAAGCTGGCCTTCGCGCACCCGCGTACGGGCAAGGCGCTGTCGCTGGAGGCGCCGATTCCGGAGGATTTCGCCGCGGCGCTCACGCTGCTCGGGGGCCCGGAAGCGCCCCCGGTGGCGGAGGCGAAGCAGAAGGCCCCCGCTCGCAAGAAGGCGGCGACGAAGAAGCGCGCGGCTACAGCCCGGAAACGCTGAGCGACTGCTGGCGCTTGCTCAGCACCTTCACCGGCTGGATGGCCATGACGCGCATGAAGACCTCGAGCAGCTCGGGGTCGAACTTGTTGCGCATCTCCGTCCACATCAGCATCAAGGCCACTTCCGGTCCGTAGGCATCCCGGTACGGGCGCTTGGACGTGAGCGCGTCGTACGCGTCGCAGATGGCGATGATCTTCGCGTAAGCCCCCAGGTTCGTCTTGGGGATGATCATCTGGATGTTGCCGCGTGAGTCGCGCACCGCGGTGCCGAAGTCCGTCTTGTGCTCGAACGTCGTCACCACGCGCAGCAGCGTGGAGCGGCTGAAGCCCTTCTCCATGAGGATGTTGCGCACGGAGATGAGCGGCGCGCGCTGCACCGCCACGCGCTCCTCGGGCGTGAGCGCCCCGCGCTTGGTGGCCAGCTCCTCCGGCAGCGTCGTCATGCCCGCGTCGTGGAACAGCGCGATGTAGCCCAAATCACGCAGCTGCGGCTTCGTCAGCCCCAGCTCCGCGCCGAAGACGATGCTCATCAGGCACACGTTGACCTGGTGGTACACCAGGTACTCGTCCTCGCGCCGCATCGTCGTCATGCCCAAGAAGTGCGTGCGCTGGTCGTAGCTGATGTCCACGAAGTCCTGCACCAGCCGCAGCGCCTTGGAGGCGTTGATGGGCTTTCCTGCGCGCACCGACTCCAGGTACTTGCCGAGGAAGAACACCGAGCGGGCGTAGACGGTCATCGCGTACTTCTTGCGATCGACCTTCTGGTCGCCCGGGTTGTTCATGTCCTTGTCCAGCTTCTCCTTGAGCTTGGAGAACTTGGCCACGCGCATGTTGAGCAGCTTGCGGCCGGACAGTCCGTCCTCCTCCGACTGGGCCGTCTGCTCCTTGCTGAAGATCCAGATGAAGTTCTTCAGCTCCGGCACCGTCACCGGCTTGGTGAGCGTGAAGCCGCCCACGTCCTTGCCGCGCATCTCGGCGAGCAGGTAGCGCTGGTTCTCGATGGAGTTGAGGTCCACCTTCACCAGCATGCCGTTCAGGTAGAACGAGTCCTTGACGCCCGCGAGCTCCAGCCGGCCTTCCTTGCCGATGATTTGATTGATGATGTCCTGGAGCTGGTGCAGCGGCTTCTGGAAGACGGCGTTCTCGGGGTCATACATCTTCACCGAGCGCACGAGCATGTAGAGGCCGGCCACCATGGCGCGCGAGAGCGACTGGAGCTTCTCGTTGTGCTCGCGCCCGAACTCGCTGGTGTTCTCGTCCTGGCTCTGGGTGATTTTCAGATTCTCGGCCATCGCTCAGTTCTCCTCCGGCAGTGCCGAGTCCCCGAACAGCGCCTTGCGTGTCTGATACATCGCCTTGCGACCCGCGGTGAGCAGCTCCACCGGCTGGTTGCGGTCCTCGACGACGGCCTGCAACATCTTGTAGCTCTGGATGGAGCACGCGCCCGCCAGCCCCGCCACGGCCAGCAGCTTGTCCTCCAGCACCCGCTTCTTGTTGAGCAGGGACGGCTTCACGGCGAGCAGCTGCTGCATGTGCGAGAGCGCGCCCGGCGTGCCCGTGGCGCCCACCGCCGCGTAGAAGGCCGTGCGCTCGTCGGGCGTCTTCTTGTCGAAGGCCGGCTCGCGGATGAGGCGCATCAGGTCCGAGTACGCCTTGTCCCGGTCGAACTCCGGCAGCATCCGCGCGGCGAGCATGCGCACCTGGGAGACGGGGTCCGCCAGGGCCTCGGCCACCAGCCGGCGCGCCTCGCCGGTGCGGCCGCGGCCGATGATGCCGAGCACCTCCAGCTTCACCACCAGGTTGGGGCTCTTGAGCACCTGGCCGAACATCTTGATGCGCTCGGGGTGGTTGCTCTTCTCCAGGATGTAGACCATGTCGCGCACCGTCTGCGGACGGTCCGACGTGAGCCGCGCCACGAAGGGCTCCGGCGTGTCCCGCGCGACGATGGCCAGCGCGTCGCAGAGCAGCGCGCGGTTCTCGGGAATCTCCAGCGTCTCCAGCACGGTGAGCAGCGGGATGACGGAGTCGCGCCCCAGGGCCTGCAGGTAGCGCGTCACGTCCTGCGGCTGCTTGGGCCGCGCGCCCTTGAGCGACTCGCCCAGGCGCATCAGCCGCTGCTCCTCGCCCATCCTGTGCAGGAAGGACTCCAGCAGCTTCTCCAGCGACTGTCCGCCGTCCTTCTGCGACAGCGCGCGCAGCTTGAGGACGATTTGATTGATGGTGCCGAAGTCGTCCTGGAGCAGGAGCATGTCGAGCAGCTGCACGAAGATCTCCTCGAGCAGCGTGCCGTCCTCCACGCCTCCTTCGACGACCTGGAACACGGCGCTCACCAGCTTGGGGAACAGCCGCGAGCCCTCCTCCTCCATCACCTCGCGCTGCAGCCGCGCCTTCAGCTCGTCCGACGCGTGGCGCCCGCCGACGACCAGGCCGCGGATCTGCTCCACGCCGTCCATCTTCGCGTCCAGGTCCTCCGCGGACACGCGCGCGAAGCGCAGGTAGTCATCCGAGTTCGTCTGCAGGCGCGAATAGAGGTAGCCCACCACCTTGTCCACCTCGACCTGCACCTCCTCCTCGCTGGCGTTCTCCATGGAGAAGCCTTCCACCACCACGTACTCCACGTGCTCCATGCTCGCGCGCCACAGCTGCGCCAGCACGTCGTCCGCGCCGCGCTCGGGCTCGGACAGGGAGATGAGCGTGAAGGTGGTCAGCTCCTCCACCGTGAGGCCGGGGCGGAAGATGAGCTGACGGATGCCGTCGCGGTAGAACTTGTAGGGCAGCGGCGTGTCTTCCGAGAAGAGCGAGTCGTTGTGGAGCGTGAGGTTCTGCTGCTCCACCTTCAACGACAGCGGTCCGAACTTCTCCGTGTACTGGGAGATGGCCTCCAACGCCTTCGAGAGGAACTCGGGGAAGCGAGCCTCGTTGTGGCGGTACATGCCGATCTGCTTGATGCCCTTGAGGAGATGGAACGCGAACGTGCGCGCCATCTCCACCTTCTCTCGGACCTCCGGGGACTGCTCGGCGTCCGTGCTCGCGTCCTGGGTCTTTTGGGGCTGGGCCATGCGTCTGCAACTCTCCGCTCGGGCGGTATCACCAGCCTACTCCGAAATCCTCCGAACCCCCAGCCGGCGGCGGTAGGAACTTCGGGGACTTGGAGGGAGATGGGTCTACCCCGACACGCGCGCACAGGGATTCCCGAGTAAGAGCCGGGTGCCGGGCTCCGTGGCCTTGCTCCGAAGCAGTGCGTCAGACGTGCTCGCTAGGCTTCCTTTCGAGGGGCCAGGGAACTGGCCTCCATTGGAGGAGTTCACATGCATCGTCTCTTGAAGCGCGGAGCCTCGGCCTGCTGTGTCGCGACGTTGCTGGCCGCGCCCGCGGTCCTCGCTGGTTTCACGACGGAGTCAGCCCATTGTTACAAGAACGCGGATGGCTCTGGCCGGTGCCAGGGCAGCCTCCTCGGCTTCCGCAATCACGCCGGCGCCAACACGCAGGCGCTCTTCTCACGGTCCAGCAACGCGGCGCCGTACTTCTACGCGGCGCTCACCACGGGCGCGACGACGGAGTATTTCAGCTGCACGCCCGACGCGGTGACAGGGGCTCACTGGAGCAAGGCCATGAACCACGAGGGCTTCTTCTCCATCTACTGGTCGGCCGGGGGGAGCTGCTATTCGTTGTTCCTGATCAACGGCAGCCAGTACTCGAATTTCTGAGCCATCTCATGAACACCCAGGTGTTTCAGGGCTGGCTTCCGAGCCTGACCACGGCGGTGGGGTGCGCATGGGGGTGCTGGCTCGCGGTGAGCCAGGCGCAGCAGTTCCAGGAGCAGCGCGTGGAGCAGCTCACGGATGAGGTGGGGGCGCTGCGCCGGGCACTGGAGTCTCGTGCTCACGCCGCGGGGGCGGGCTTGATGGTGGGCGCGTCCTCCCCAGTGGCCTCCGGGCAGGGGCGCCTCTCCGGAGAAGAGCTGGAGGCCATGGCCCTGCGGGTGGCCACGTTGCTGAAGGCGTCAGGAGGGCCCGTCGTGGGGACCGGTGAGCCCGAGGCGTCCGCGCCTTCCGTGCCGGAGCTGTCCTCGGAGCAGCGCGAGTCGGCAACGCGGGTGGGCACGATGGTGGACCGGGTGGTCTCCAGCGGACGCATGACGGCCGAGGACGTGCTCGAGATTCGGCGCGAGCTCGCCCACCTTCGAGGCCGTCCCGAGGCCGACGAGCTCCGCAAGAAGCTCATCGTCGCCATCAACCAGGACCGGCTCATCCCCGCGCCGGATGCCGATGGTCTTCCGTAGCGCTCGCTTCACTTCGCTTCGAGCAGTCGAACGTCACACGGCTCAGGAGTCACAAAACATGAAGCAGTTCTCTTCTTCGAGGTCCCTTGTTCGCAAGGGCCTGTTCCCTGGTATTGCCCTCGCGGCCCTGGCGCTCGCTCCCGTCGCGTGGGGAGGGCTCCAGTCGCGGACCGTCTTCTGCCAGAAGAACACGGATGGCTCGGGGCTTTGCTACGGCAACCTGGTCGGCTTCCGCCAGGACGCGGCGACGACCTCCTCCGCGTCCTTCCGGGATGACATGGTCGGCGGCCGCCTCTTCCAGGCCTATGCGACCCCGGCGGGGGCCACCACCTACACCATCTACAGCTGCGTGCCCGACGCGGTCGTGGGCGAGCTCTGGGAGCAGGCCCTGAGCACCCGGGGCTTCTTCCGGGTGGAGTGGGACGCCACGGGCACCTGCAAGTACCTCAGACTCGTGAACGGCTCGCAGAACACGAACTTCTGATGACGGGAGGGACGGCGCTCCCAGGAGCACGGGAGCGCCGTCACCTCACGGGGCTACTTGCCGGCGGGCGGCGGAGACACCGCGGCGCTGGGGCCACGCAGGGCCGAGCGCAGCAGGAACAGCGTCAGGCCGCCGAAGAAGAGCAGGCCCCAGAGGTTGGACCAGAGCGGATGCGCCAGCTCGCTCTCGCCCACCGTGTTGAGGAAGCCGCCGAGGGCGCCCTCGTGGCCGAGGACCGCCGGCAGGTTGATGGCGCGCGAGCCGGCGCCGTCCGTGGCGATTTCGAGGAAGGCGATGAGCACGCCCGCGATGGAGCCGCCCGCGATGTAGCCGGAGGAGAGCAGGGTGCCCGGCGAGAAGTCGGACTCACCGCCGCGCACGCGGTCCACGAAGTAGCGCACCATGCCGCCCACGAAGAGCGGCGCGCTGCTGCTGATGGGCAGGTACACGCCCACCGCGAAGGGCAGCGAGGACACGCCGCACAGCTCCAGCATCAGCGCGATGAACACGCCCAGCAGCACCAGGTCCCACGGCAGCCGCTGCGTGAGGATGCCGTCGATGATGAGCGCGAACAGCTGCGCCTTGGGCGCCGCGTAGCGGGTGAGGGCCTGGCCCTCGTAGGTGCTGATGCGGCCGCCGATGCCCGGGTCCACCACGTACTGGATGGTGCCGGCGCCGTCGACCAGGTACTTGCCCGCGGGCACCGGCGTGTCCGCGCCCCGCACGTAGCCTTCCTTGAAGGTGCGCTGGGGGCCCTCGGTGACGGCGCCCAGGTCGGACACCTTCACCTGCGAGCCGCCCGTGGGGCTCAGCGTCACGCCGCCCACGTCCTGCGCGCCCACCTGCCGCCAGCTGCGCAGCTCCAGCGCGCCGTTCGTGTTGGCCAGCTCGTAGCCCTGCGCCCAGGCCGCCTTGCGCAGCGCCGCCTCGTCCAGGTTGCGCGACGCCAGCGCGTCCGCGGACACGCTCCACGGGAACACGTACTGGGTGCGCGTCTCCTCGGTCAGCTCGGTGACCTGCACGTTCGGGTGCGGCTCCGGGATGGTGACGGTGGCGCCCTTGTTGAGCGTCACCAGCACCAGGCCGATGAACATGGCGCTGGTCAGCACGCCCACGAAGAGCGCCGTCTGCTGCCGCCGGGGCGTGCCGCCCACCAGGAAGGCCGTCTTCAGGTCCTGCGCGGTGGTGCCACCGTTGGACGCGGCGATGCCGACGATGGCCGCCGTCGTCAGCGCCATGAAGCGGTCATTGGAGTCCGTCCAGCCCAGCATCAGGTACACCAGGCACGTGACGAGCAGCGTGGCCACCACCATGCCGGAGATGGGGTTGGAGGAGCTGCCAATTTCACCCGTGATTCGCGCGCTCACCGTCACGAAGAAGAAGCCGAAGACGATGATGAGCAGGGCGGAGATGAAGTTGACGTGCAGCGGGGGCGCCAGCCAGATGGTCAGCACCAGCATCAGGCTGCCCACCAGCACCACGGTGATGGGGAGGTCCTGCTCGGTGCGCAGCAGCTGCGGCGCGCCGCCGTGCGCGCGCGAGGCCTTGAGCGACTCCACGCCGCGCTTGAACGCGCCGATGATGGTGGGCAGCGACCGGATGAGGCTGATGAGGCCGCCCGTCGCCACCGCGCCCGCGCCGATGTAGAGCACGTACGCGTTGCGGATCTGGTCCGGGGACATGTCCCGGATGAGCTGCCCGTTGTGCACCAGCAGCGGCTGGTCCAGTCCGCCGCCGAAGAAGGAGATGGCGGGGATGAGGATGAGGTAGCTCAGCACGCCACCGGCGAAGGTGATGGCCGCCACCCGGGGCCCGATGATGTAGCCCACGCCGAGCAGCTCCGGGCTCACCTCGGTGGAGAGCGTGGCGCTCTTGAGGCCCTTGAGCGGGGTGCTCAGCACCTCGCGGAACAGCTTCATGCCGGAGTAGGCGAACTTGTAGATGCCGCCCACCAGGAAGCCGATGATGACCGTGCGCGCGTTGGTGCCGCCCTGCTCACCGACGATGAGCACGTCCGCGCTGGCCGTGCCCTCCGGGTAGGGCAGCTTGCCGTGCTCCTGGACGATGAGGCCCTGGCGCAGCGGAATCATCATCAGCACGCCGAGCACACCGCCCAGCGCCGCCGTGAGGAACGCGTGCGTCAGGCTGATGTCGTAGCCCAGCAAGAGCAGCGCCGGGAGCGCCGCCGCCACGCCGAAGGCCAGCGACTCTCCCGCCGAGCCCGTCGTCTGGACGATGGTGTTCTCCAGGATGTTTGACTTGCCCAGCGCCCGGAAGATGGCGATGGAGAGCACCGCCACCGGAATCGAGGCGGACACCGTGAGGCCCACCTTGATGGCCAGGTACACGGACGAGGCGGCGAACACGATGCCCAGCACCGAGCCGAGCACCAACCCGCGGATCGTCATCTCCGTGGGGGACTGGTCGGGTGGGATGTACGGGGAGTGTTGGTGGGGCGCGTGCGATTGCGCGAGCGGAACACGCTCGTCGACGACCGGCGGGGTACCGTGGGCCAAGCGAAAGGCTCCTTACGAGGGAATCGGGCCCCTTCTAGCAGGGCCCCGCCCGGCGCGCGAAGCAATGCCCCTCAAATGGCAAGCGCCCCCACCCCGGGAGGGATGGAGGCGCTCGGGGTGGCCCTCGTGGAACCGGGGCCGACCTGCCGCGTCAGGCGGGGACTACTGCTGCAGCGCCGCCGCGTCCGGGTCCACCTCGGCCATCAGCGCGGCCAGCTCCGCCTTGAGCTTGTCCTTGGCTCGAATCTCGAGCTGGCGGGCGCGCTCGCGCGAGAAGCCGAAGTGCTCGCCCAGCTCCTTGAGCGTCATGGGGCGCTCGTTCATCACCCGCTGCTCGATGATGAAGCGCTCGCGCGGGTCCAGGCGCATCAGCGCGGTGCGGACGCGGGCGTTGATGAGGCCCGCCTCCTCCTTGTCGGCGAACTCGTCGTCCTGCGGGGCCGCGGCGCTGACCACGAAGTCCACGTGGCTGTTGCCGCCGTCCTCGCCCATGGGCGCGTCGAGCGAGAGGTCCCGCCCGCCCATGCGCTGCTCCATCTCCCGCACCTCGCCGGGCTTCACGTGCAGCCGGCGGGCAATCTCCTCCACGTTGACCACGGCCTCGCCGTTGCCGAACTTCTCCAGCTCACGGCGCGTGCGCGCCAGGCTGAAGAACAGCTTCCGCTGCGCCTGGGTGGTGCCGAGCTTCACCAGCGACCAGCTCTTGAGGATGTAGTTCTGGATGTACGCGCGAATCCACCACACCGCGTAGGAGATGAGGCGGATGCCCTTGTCCGGGTCGAACTTCTGCACGGCCTTCATCAGGCCGATGTTCCCCTCCTGGATGAGGTCCGACATCTTGATGCCGTAGGAGCGGTATTCATAGGCGACCTTGACCACGAAGCGCAGGTTGCTCGTGACGAGCCGGTGGCCCGCGGCCAGGTCTCCCTGGATGAAGCTGCGCGCCAGCGCCTGCTCCTCCTCCACGGTGAGGAGGTTGTAGTGGTTGATCTCCGAGAGGTACATCGCCAGGGAGCCGGAGTTGGACGACTGCTCGGTGGACGCCTGCATGGATGGTTTCTCCCGACGTGGGGCCTCGTGGAGGCCGCTAGGTTTTTTCGGACCGCTTGACGACTGAACGAGGGCTGTCATGAGCAACCCGGATGCCAGCGCCACCCACACCACCTTCCCCTGTGTCTGCGGGGGGTTGGCGGAACCGTCGCTCATGTACAAAGAAGGAGGGCTGTAACCGTTACGGCCGACCTGGGAACTCGCCGGGACTTCGCGGCTGTAGAATGTGCCCGTCTGTGCACGTGACGCCTCCAGGGAGGAGCACCTGGGCCCTGTCGAGGAGCCGAGGTGCCGAGCGAGCGCGGAAGCTCCCTTGCCCGCCTGGCAGGTGAGCTCCCTCTGACGAGAGGGCCGCGCACGGCGCCTTTCGCCTTCCCGTGGATGAACGGCTAACGACTCCGGCGGCCGCTGTCCGGCGCGATTTTCCGCGCCCGGGGGGACGCCCGGAGAGCCACCCGCCACGCGAGCCCATGGCGCCCGAGGCGGGCAGGGCGGTGAGGCTCAGCCGCGCCGGGCGCGACCTCCCTCCGGGGAATCACTTGGCTCTGCCGCCGTGCCGGGGCTCGCCGTTCGAGGCGGGCGCGTGCCGGTGCGCACTCCCTCAGGAGGCGCGGGCGCGCCGCTCATCCGTGCGGGCCGGCACCTGGGCCTCCCTGCGGACGAAGTCGGAGACGGCGCTCTTCAAGGAGCGCAGCAGCGTGTCTGCTTCGCCCTGTCGCAGCGGACGCCCGCCGAAGCGGGCCTCCAGGTAGCGCCGGGTGATGGGCGCGAGCGCGGGCGCCAGCGCGTGGCCGTCCGAGGACATCCGCGCGTGCAGCTCCTCCAGCGTCTCGTCATCACCCCGCACGATGCCCGCCGAGGCGAGCTGTGCCTCCACCGCGTCCACGAAGCGCGTGGCCTCCAGCGGACGAGGCCGTCCCGAGAGCCGCTCCACGAGCCGCCACCCGGCATAGACGAGCATGCCCACCACCAGCGCCGCGCCCCAGGCCCGCGCGGGGGGCAGCTGGCCGCGCTCGTTCTTCTCGGAGCCCTTGGGCGGACGCACCAGCGCGCGCGCCACGTCCACCTGGTCCCGGAACGAGTAGTCGACGACGGAGTTGCGCCACCGCGACTCGATGGCCTCGTACAACCCCAGCAGCCGCTGCATCCACCTCGAGCCCTGGCCGGGACGATTCGCGGGCGGCGTCGCGTCCACGGTGACGAAGCCGCGCTCGGGCACCAGCACGTGCGTCCACGCGTGGGCGTCACCGGCGCGCAGGATGTAGCCCTCGTTCACCCGCTCGCCGCCGAAGAAGCCCGTGGCCAGCCGGGCCCGGATGCCCTGGGTTCGCAGCATCAACGTCAGCGCGGTGGCGAAGTGCTCGCAGTGCCCGGCCTTGCGCTCGAAGAGGAAGTCCGCCAGCGGGTCATCCCGCTCGCCGGCCTGCTCCAGCGTGTACGAGTGCTCGCGCTGCAGCCACGCGGCCAGCTTCTGCGCGGCGGCCATCGGCTCGCGCTCGCCGTCGAGGACCCGCGCCGCCGTCTGGGCCACGCGCGGGTCGATGTTCTCCGGCAGCGCCAGCAGCGCGTCCTGCTCCACCGGGGGCAGCTTGCGGAAGCGGTCGCCGCTGCCACCCGGCGGCAGGCTGTACGCCTCATAGGAGTAGGAGATGCCCGGCTCCAGGAAGCGCGCCTCGCCGCCGGACAGCTCCTGGAGCGAGGTGCGCCGGCCGCCCGTGCTCGTGTTCGCCACCGCGTTGCCCAGCCGCGACGGCGTCTCGAGCGCGATGAGCGTGCGACCTCCGTAGGCCGGCAGCAACTCCACGCGCTGGTGCACCAGGTTGTCGCCGCCCGGACGCAGCGTCAGCAGCGGCTCGCGCTCCTTGCGCACGCCGCCCGCGTTCGTCCACTCCAGCCCGTCGAAGATGTCGTAGGTGCGGCCCACCCAGTACGCGCCGAGCGCGTCCACGCCCGGGTCCGGGTTCAGCGTCGCGCGCAGCACGACGCGCGGGTTGTCCTTGATGGTCCCCGTGCCGCCCAGCCGCACCGTGTTGGAGAAGCCCGTCGTCGCGGGGCCGATGCCCGGCGACGCGCGAGGCCCCGTCATGTTCCAGTTGAGGCGGGGGAAGAGGATGAAGAAGGCCACCGCGCCGGCCACCGCGAAGCTGACCCCCGTGCTCAGGGGGCGCAGCACCTGTCGCACCGGGATGGGCTCACCCTCGGGCACCGCCGACTCCACCACGCCCAGCGCCAGCGAGACGCTGGACAGCACGCTGAAGGCGACCAGGAACAGGCCGTAGACGAGCTCACCGGACAGCGCCGCGCCGCCCGCCACCATCAACAGACCGGACAGGTGCACCTGCCCATCCGTGGCCGGGTCCGGCGTGGACAGGAGCCGGTGCGCGGAGATGAGGCCCGCGAAGGCACACGCGGCCACCACCAGGTTGAGCGAGCCCGCCGTGACATTGACGGCCAGCACCGCCGCCACGCCCAACAGCAACAGCGCCGTGAGCTTCGCGCGCCGGGCGAACAGCCGCTTGCCCAGGAGCGCCGCCACCAGCGAGAAGACATAGAGGCCCAGCGTCCACGGCGGCAGCTGGCCGGACACGGCCATCGACCCGAACGCGCAGCCGGAGGCCACGTCGCGCAGCACCAGTCGCAGTCGCGAGCCGCGCGTCATGCCGCCGCCTCCTCGTCCCGCGGCCGCTCGAAGCCCAGCCACGCCAGGGCCCTGAGGATGCGCCGCTCCTGCGCCGCGCCCGTGCCCGCGCGCAGCCGCTCCTCCGCGGTGTGGAGGCCCACCTCATGGCCCTCCTCGAGCAGCCGGTGGGCCAGCGCCGCGACCTCCTCGCAGCGCCGCTCCAGCACCTCGCCCTCCAGGCCCGGCTCGATGGACAGCATCCACGTGCGGCGCTCCTCGCGCTCGCGCTCCACGCGCAGGAGCTTCCCCATCGACGCGCTCTTGAGCCAGTGGATGCGGCGCGCGTCCTCGCCCTCGGCCAGCTCGCGCAGGCCCGTCACGTCGCCGCTGCCGTCGTTGCGGCGCGGGTTGCCCGCGTCACCCACCGGCCCTCGCTCGGCGTCGCCCGGGTCCATGCAGGCATAGCCGCGCTTGGGATAGACGAGCAGCAGGCCGTCGAGGGCGAGCACGCGCGTCTTGGCGAACAGCCCCAGGGGCCACGTCGTCGTCACCTGCACGCCCGTCAGCCGCACCGGCCCGCGGCGGGGCGCGACCAGGTCCGCGCGGACGATGTGCTCCACGCCGGAGGGCAGGTAGCCCACGCCGCCCGCGCCCGACAGCGGCGAGTCCGCCTCCGCGAGCGCCAGGGCGAAGGCCTGCCCCTGCTTGCGCGACACCGCCCAGCGGAAGGCGAACGGCTGACCCGCGAAGGCCGCGTCCGTGCCCACCCGGCGCACCGACAGGTCCCGGATGCACCGCTCCGACAGCACGCCGGACACCACCACCATGCTCAGCAGCAGGCCCAACAGCAGATAGAGCAGGTTGTTGCCCGTGTTGAGCGCGCCCAGCCCCACGCCGAACGTCACCACCAGGTACGTGCGGCCGATGCGCGTCACCCGGAGGGTCCGCGGCGGACGGAGCCTGGCGCGAAGCCGCGCCCAGCGCTGCTTCCACGTGGACTTCACCGCGGCGCCGGGACCTTTCGGACCAGCTCCTCCAACAGGTGCGCCGCCTCGTCCCGCGCCGCCACGCCCTGCACGGCGCTGCGCAGCAGCACGCGGTGCGCCCAGCACGGCACCAGCACCGCCCGCACGTCCCCGGGCGTCACGAAGTCCCGGGCCTCCCAGAGGGCCTGCGTGCGGGCCGCCGCGCCCAGCGCCAGCACCGCGCGCGTGGAGGCGCCTCGCTCGATGTCGCCGTGCTCGCGCGTCGCCCGCGCCAGCCGCACCACGTACTCCGCCACGGACGCGTCCAGCCGCTGCTCCGCCGACAGCGCGCGCAGGGCCGCCAGCTCCTCGGGGCTGGAGACGCCCTTGACGGCCTCCAGGGGCGGCGTGCGGCCCCGCGTGGCCAGCAGCCGCGCCTCCACGTCGGCGGCGGGGTGCCCCAGGGACAGGCGCACCATGAAGCGGTCCAGCTGCGAGTCCGGCAGCGGGTAGGTGCCGGAGAAGTCCACCGGGTTCTGCGTGGCCACCACCGTGAAGGGGGAGGGCAGGGCGTGCGTGCTTCCGTCGAGCGACACCTGGCCCTGTGCCATGGCCTCCAGCAGCGCGGATTGCGTGCGCGGCGGGGCGCGGTTGAGCTCGTCCGCGAGCACCAGCTGACGGAAGAGGGGACCGGGACGGAACTGGAAGGTGGCCGTCTGCGCGTGGAAGACCTGGGCGCCGAGGATGTCGGCGGGCATCAGGTCCGCGGTGAACTGCACGCGCGCGAAGCTCAGCCCACAGGCCCGGGCCAGGGCCTCCGCGAGCGTCGTCTTGCCAACACCCGGCACGTCCTCCAGCAACAGGTGCCCACCGGAGACCAGGCACGTCGTCACCAGGCGCGCCTGGGCCTGCTTGCCCTCGACGGCGCGCCCGAGCTCGGCGGCGATTCTCTCCATCGCCGGGCGCGCGGAGGCGGGGGACGGTACGTCGGCGGCGAGGACGCGGGCGGGCTGGGTCATCCGCCGTCACTCTAGCCGACTCCCCCGGGGCCGGCACCGCCAACTCCAGGGCACCCTCCAGGGGCGCCCGCCTGCTCGGCCTCCCTCGACTAGAGGGAGAGCACGTCCTCGGGCGTGTAGTACGGACGCTGCACCACCACGCCCGTCGTCACGCCGAAGTAGCGGAACATCCGCTCGTGGTGCGACGCCAGCCCGCGCAGCTTCACCGAGTCCGCCAGGTTGCGCGTCAGCACCCCCACCGCGCTGTCCTTGAACTCCCGCAGGTGGGTGAAGTCCACCACCACGTCCTGGCCCTGCAACGTGTCCAGCGACGTCTGCACCTCCTGCGCCGTCTTGCCGTCCAGAACCCCTTCCAGACGCAGGGTGATGCGACCTGCGACGTCCTCACGGTGGATCTGCAAACCCGCCATTGCTGTGCTCTCCCAATCGATGCGTGTGCGCGCTGTGCCGAAGTCTCGGGCACGGCGGCAGGAGCACATTCCGGGCCAATGTCGCACCCGGAAAACCCATGGAATATCCACGGGGTGCACTGCCAGGCGCGAACACTGCCTGGAGCTGGGAAGGAATTTCAGCCACCGGGATGCAACATCTACACGACTGTCAGCTGGCGGGCGTCCTGGTTGTCGCCTGCCGATCAACCCTGCCGGTCAATCGTCTTCTGCTGATCTCGCAGGGTCAGCTCGCGCTCCTGCTGGGCCTTCAGCTTGCGGAACTCCTTCACCACCTTGGTGGGGTAGCCCGCCATGAACTTCGTGCGCGCGTCCTTCTTGGCGAGGATGCGCCGGGCCAGCCCCGGGCCCGCGTTGTAGGCGACCAGCGCCTTCTCCACGGAGCCGAAGCGGTTGATGAGGTCCGCCAGGTAGGCCGTGCCCAGCGTCACGTTCGTCTCCGCGTCGAACAGGTTGGTGGAGCGGCCCAGCCGGAAGCCGGCCTTGTCCGCCAGCCACGTGCCCGTGTCCGGCATCACCTGCATCAGGCCCATGGCCCCCACGTGGGACACCGCGTAGTTGTTGAACGAGCTCTCGCAGCGGATGACCGCCACCACCAGCAGCGGGTCCACGTTGTTGCGCTGCGCCTCGCGGACGATGGTCACCGCCAGCCGGCGCTGCTGGTGCACCGGCAGCCCCGACGCCTTCACCATCTCCACCACGCCCAGGCGCTCGGCCTGCGCGAACATCGCCTCATCCTCGTACTTCTCCAGCTTCGCCAGCGCCGCCTTCAGCTCCCGCTCCCGCTGCTCCAGCGAGGCGCGCAGGTACATCACCTCCGCGGGCTCCCCCTGGGGCCCCGTGGGCACCTGCACCGGAAACGCGTACGCCCCCGCGCTCAACAGCATCGCCGCCGCCGTCACCGCCACCGTCCAGCCCCTCATCCCACCCTC
>NZ_SRLW01000188.1:0-19658 GCF_006518215.1 Myxococcus sp. AB025B | reverse complement strand
GGTCGGGGCATGGTGGCGAGGCGGATGGTGGGGGCGATGGTCATCGCCTGCGGGCTTTGGGGTTGTGGAGGCGCGGTGGAGGGCGAGGAGTCCCGGACGCTGGGAACCCAGGTGGCCGGGTTGTCGTCGCCCAACGGGCGCAACCTGAATGGCCGAAACCTCAACGGGCGCAATCTCAACAGCACGGAGCTGGGGCAGATGCTGGTGTCGGTGCGCTTCGCGGGCGCCGAGCTCGCGGACGCGGGGGCTCCCGCGCTGTCGGACACGTGGCTGGACGGCAGCGTCCTCCACGGGGCGACGTCGCAGGGCGTGGTGTCCGGGATGGACTTGCTCGGGGCGCGCTTCGTCGGGGAGCTCGGGAGTGGGGACACGGTTCCCCTGCGCATCGATGACATCCAGCCGGCCACGGGCGCGAGCGAGGATGTCTGGGTGTATCGCGTCTCCTATTACGCGGCCGACGAAGGGGCGTGGAAGCCCGCGTGCCAGGCGGCGGATGGCTCGGCGCTCGGGGCGATTGCGCTGACGGGGCGCTGGGACTACCGGCAGGGCGTGGCGGGCGGCGGCGCGAAGCTCGAGGACGCGCAGGCCTTCACCTTCGCGTGCGAGGGCGCGGCCCTGGCCAAGTGCGTGCGCTTCGGCTACCGCCCGTGGGCGGGCAGCGTGAATGGCCAGAGCCTGGGCGAGCTGCACCAGGCCTGCACGCGCATGGTGCGCGCGGACTTCTGTGGCGACGGCACGTCGTACACGACGGATGGGAACTGGGTGAACCTGTACGACGCCGCGGGCGTGCAGCAGGACACCGAGAGCTGGAGCCTGGAGGCGGAGTGGGACGCGGCGGGAGCGCGCTGCCGCTCGCAGACGACGCGCGCGGGGACGCAGGCGGTGGCGTGCGCGTCGGGCGCGGCGGTCCCCACCTGTGGCCCGTCCTCCAGCTTCGAGACGGGCACGCTGCTGATGAGTGAAGTCCCGGTGGCGCCGTAACCACGGACACGAAGGGCGCGGCCTCCGCTCGGTGAGGCTGGTTGCCCGCTGTGCCCGGGAGCAGGCGGCCTGCCTTTGTCTCCTGGGGTGGGCGACACGAGAGGCCGACTTCCGGAGGCGAGGGGCCGACACCACGTTTAGCCGGCCCGCCAGGGGCAGGGGAGGGACTGGCGGAGGACGGAGACGCGCGGTGAGACGAGCCCGACGGATGAGAGGGACGGTCGCTGGCGGAATCAAGGTCGTGCTGCTGGCGGCGGCCTGCGCGGTGGCTGCATGCAACAAGGGCTCGGAGGAGCAAGCGCCTCCGGCCCCGCCCGTGCTGACCCTGGGGCAGGAGAACGTGGCGCGTGTCCAGGCGAGCGAGCTGCGCTCCGGCCCCGGCATCTCCGGCACGCTCCAAGCCCGCACCGCGGCGGCGGTCCGCGCGCAGGTGGGCGGCACCATCCTCGACCTCAAGGCGCAGCAAGGTCAGGTGGTGAAGCAGGGCCAGGAGCTGGCGCGCATCGACGACGCGACGTTGCGAGACCAGGTCATCGCCGCGCGCACCGCGGTGGCGACGGCGCGCAATGCCTTGCAGGTGGCCGAGGCCGAGCAGGAGCGCAGCGCGAAGCTGGCCAAGGCGGGGGTCATCACCCAGCGGGACTTCGAGCGGGCCCAGCTCTCCGTGGCGCAGGCGAAGGGGCAGCTCGCGGAGGCGCGCTCGCGCTACGCGTTGGCGCAGGAGCAGTTGGGGCGCACGCGCGTCGTGGCGCCCTTCGCGGGGGTCGTCAGTGAGCGGCAGGCGAGCGCCGGTGACGTGGTGCAGCCCGGTGCGCCGCTGTTCACGGTGGTGGACCCGCGCACGTTGCGCCTGGAGGCCTCCGTGCCGGCGGCGAACCTGGACCAGGTGAAGGCCCGGACGCCCGTGGAGTTCCGGGTCACTGGTTATGGGAACCGCGCGTTCACCGGACAGGTGGAGCGCATCAACCCGGTGGTGGACCCGAACACGGGGCAGGTGCGCATCTACGTCGCGATTCCGAACACGAATCTCCAACTGCTGGCGGGCCTGTTCGCGGAGGGACGCGTGGCCTCGGAGTCGGTGCGAGCGCTGGCGGTGCCGTTGGACGCCATCGACGACGCGGAGGGCAAGCCCACCGTGCTGCGCGTGCGCGACGAGAAGGTGGAGCGCGTGAGCGTCACGCTGGGGCTGCGTGACGACGTCGAGAAGCGGGTGGAGGTGCGCCAGGGGCTCCAGCAAGGAGACGTGGTGCTGCTCGGCTCGGCGCGCGACGAGGTGAGCGAGGGCATGCAGGTGAAGGTCGCGCCGCCGCGTGAGGGGGACTCGCCGCCTGGGGATGAGGGCCCGGGCGTCGGCGGTGGTGGCGCGCAGCAGAACGAGGGCTCCGCGCCCAGGTCGCCACCGGCCGGGCGCGACGACGGTGCACGTCCCACGCAGTCGCCGCGAGGCTCCACCGAGGGCGCGACGCAGCCCACGCCCTGAGCCCACGTCATTCCTTCGCCTCCTGTCGGGAGTCACCCCGTGTTCATCTCCGATTTCGCCATCAAGCGGCCCATCGTCACCATCACCGCCATGGTGACGCTGGTCGTCTTCGGCCTCGTCGCGCTGTGGCAGCTCGAGACGGACGAGTTCCCCGACGTGCAGGCGCCCGTCATCGCCGTCACCATCGTCTACCCGGGCGCCTCGCCCGACACGGTGGAGCGCGAAATCGTCGAGCCCATCGAGGACGCCATCTTCGCCATCAGCGGCGTCGACCCGAAGGAGACGACCGCCACCGCCACCGACGGCCTGGCCACCTTCACGGTGTTCTTCGAGTTCGAGAAGGACATCCAGGAGGCCTCGCAGGACATCCGCGACGCCATCTCCAGCAAGCGCGCGGACCTGCCTCGCGAGATGGAGGAGCCGGTCCTCACGCGCTTCGACCCGGCGGACGCGCCCATCGTCTCGCTGACGCTCACCTCGGAGCGGCTCGATGTCGCGGCGCTGTCGCGCGTGGCGGACCCGCTGGTGGTGGGTGAGCTGCGCTCGGTGCCGGGCGTGGCGCAGGCGGACGTCGTCGGCGACGTCGAGCGCGAGATGACGGTGCAGCTCAAGCCCGAGGCGCTCCAGGCCGCGCGCGTCTCGCTGGCGGAGGTGGTGCAGGCGCTGCAATCGCAGAACCTGGCCGCGCCCGTCGGCCGCATCAACTCGCCGCTCGGGGAGGAGTCCATCCGCCTCAAGGGGCGCCTGGAGAACGTGGACGAGTTCCGCGAGATGGTCGTGGCCACGCGCGACGGGCAGGTCATCCGGCTGGGGCAGCTGGCGGATGTCTTCGTGGGCTCCGAGGAGCCCCGCACGCTGGCGCTCTACGACGGCGCGCAGGCGGTGGGCATCGACGTGCTGAAGTCGAAGGGCTACAGCACCACGGAGGTCGCGGACGCGGTGCGAGCGCGCGTGGAGGCGCTCCAGAAGAAGCTGCCTCCGGACGTGAAGCTGGCCATCGTACGCGACGCGGGCGTGCGGGTGGAGAGCGCGGTGGAGAACGTGCAGTCCGCGCTGGTGGAGGGCGCGCTGCTCACGGTGTTGGTGGTGTTCATCTTCCTCAACTCGTGGCGCTCCACCGTCATCACGGGGCTGGCGCTGCCGGTGAGCGTGCTGGCGGCGTTCATCAGCGTGTGGGCCTTCGGCTTCACGCTCAACACGATGTCGCTGCTCGGCCTGACGCTGGCCATCGGCATCCTCATCGATGACGCCATCGTGGTGCGCGAGAACATCGTCCGCCACATCGAGATGGGGAAGGACCACTACACGGCGTCACGCGAGGGTACGTCGGAGATTGGCCTCGCGGTGTCTGCGACCACGTTCTCCATCGTCGCCGTCTTCGTGCCGGTGGCCTTCATGTACGGCGTGGCCGGCCAGTGGTTCAAGCCGTTCGCGCTCACCATCGCCTGCGCGGTGCTGGTGTCGCTGTTCGTCTCCTTCTCGCTGGACCCGATGCTCAGCGCGTACTGGGCGGACCCGCAGGTGGAGAAGGGGGCTCGCAAGGGCTTCATCTCGCGCATCCTCACGCGCTTCAACGATTGGTTCGACCGGCAGGCGGACCGCTACAAGCGCGTCATCGCCTGGGCGCTGGACCACCGGCTCATCATGGTGCTGGTCGCGGTGGGCTCGCTCGTGAGCGCGCTGGTGCTCCAGGGCACCGTGGGTGGCGCGGGCTTCGTGCCGGTGAGCGACCGCTCGGAGGTGGAGCTGCTGGTGGAGACGCCGTCCAGCTCCAGCCTCGAGTATACGCGGCGCAAGGTGGAGGAGGTCACGCGAATCGTCCGCGCGCACCCCGAGGTCGCCTATACGTACAGCACCATCGGCGTGCCGCTGCCGTTGAGTGCTCCGGGCGTGGACCAGGCGCTGGTGTACGTGCGGCTCACGCCCAAGGCGGACCGCGATTTGAGCCAGGACGCGCTGGGGAGCAAGCTGCGTCAGGAGCTCGCGGCCGTGGGTGGGGCGAAGGTGTCTGTCTTCACGTCGGGCTTCGGCGGGGCGATGAAGCAGATTCAGCTCGAGCTGCGCGGGCCGGACCAGAAGACGCTCACCGAGCTCGCGCAGCAGGTGCAGCGCGAGGTGGAGCAGGTGCCCGGCGCGGTGGACGTGGGCCTGTCCACGCGAGGGCAGAAGCCGGAGCTGGTGGTCGACCTGAACCGAGGGCTCGCGGGTCAGCTCGGGGTGACGGTGGGGCAGGTGGCGCAGGTGCTGCGGCCAGCCTTCGCGGGGCTGGACGTGGGCGACTGGGTGGACCCGATTGGCGAGACTCGCGATGTCATGGTGCGCCTCGCGCCCGAGGCGCGGGACAATCCGGATGACCTGGCGCGGTTGCCCATCCTGGTGGGCGCGGTGCCGGGAGGCACGCCGCAGCTCATTCCACTGGGGCAGGTGGCGAACATCGAGCAGGCGCTCGGCCCCGCGCAAATCACGCACCTCAACCGCGAGCGGGTCATCAACGTGCAGGCGAACGTGCAGGGGCGCTCGTTGACGGAGGTGATGCGGGACATCCAGGCGCGGGTGGACAAGGTGCAGATGCCCGCGGGCTACGAGCTGACCACGGGCGGTGAGTCCGCGGACCAGGAGGAGGTCTTCTCTCGGGTGTTCATCGCGCTGGGGGTGGCGGTGATGCTGATGTACCTCATCCTCGTCATCCAGTTCGGCTCGTTCCTGGACCCGCTGGCCATCCTCATCTCGCTGCCGCTGTCGCTCATCGGCGTGGTGGGCGCGCTGCTGATGACAGGGGACACGCTGAACATCATGAGCCTCATCGGCGTCATCCTGCTGATGGGCATCGTGGCGAAGAACGCCATCCTCCTCATCGACTTCGCGAAGTGGTCGCACGAGAAGGGCATGCCGTTGCGCGAGGCGCTCATCGAGGCGGGGCGCATCCGTCTGCGTCCCATCATCATGACGACCTTCGCGCTGGTGGCGGGCATGATTCCGGTGGCGATCGGCGCGGGCGAGGGCGGTGACTTCCGAGCGCCGCTGGGCCGCGCGGTGATTGGCGGCACGATTACGTCCACGCTGCTGACGCTGCTGGTGATTCCGACGGTGTACGAAATCCTGGTGGATGGTCGGACGTGGATGGGGCGCAAGCTGCGCAAGGTGTTCCACGTCCGCGCGCCCCAGGGGTCGGGACATCAGGGGCCGCCGCAGGGTGGGGGTGGCGAGCCGCGCCCCGTGCCCCAGTCGCCGCAGAAGTGAGACCGCGAGCGCTCGGAGGGGAAGTGGACCGGGGGGGCGAGGTGGAGTAGGGCCTTCGCAACTGCCTCCCGGGTGTCATGGCCATGGCAATCAAGCTCGAAGTGCTCAGGGAGAAGGCTCGCGTCGCCACGCGAGAGGCGCTCAGACAGTGCCCCGCGATTCCAGAGCCTCTTCGTGAGAACCTGACGCTCGGGATTCGGTTCGAGGACGAAGCTCGGGTGTTCGAGCTGTACGTCGCGGGAGAACGTCCAGAGGATGCGCTGGTCCTGACCCGGGTGACGGCGAACAGCAAGACCGGCGAGCTGGGTCCCGTCGAGGTGTATCCAGAGAGGTGGTCGACCACGGCCACGGAGTAGCGTGATGGCGGCGGTATTCCATCCGTGCGGTGAGCCGCGCCTCGTGTCCAGGTCGCCGCGGGAGTGACACTTGGGTCCGCTCCGGGTGTCCGCATGCACGCTCGGAGTGTCGTCCTCGGACGGATGTTGAACGTGGGCTCGGATGAAGGGTTGGCGTGTCCGGCTCGGGCACCTAGGGTCGGTCGTCATCCGCCATGTCCCGAGCCTCGCTGCCTGAAGACCACCATCGACTCGTCACCCAAGCCCTGGCCTCGCTCGATGTCCGCAACCTGGTGCTGAGCATCCACGACCCCAGCTTCCCCAGTCTGCCATCCGAGGACTCGGGACGGGGCTCGCCCTACTCCGAGGGCGCCGCCCTCTTCCTGGAGTCCGCGCGCGCCCTGGGCTTCACCGGCATCCAACTGGGGCCACAGGGACAGACCTCGGAGGCGAACGCGTCGCCGTATGACGGCACCCTGTTCTCGCGCAATGTCCTGAACGTCGCGCTCGCGCCTTTGGAGCATGAGCCTTGGGGGGCGCTGCTTCCTCCTGGCCGAGTGGCGGCGCTCTCACAGTCTCGGCCTCGTGAGGCCCATCCGGGTGAGCGCTATCGATGGGCATTCCGCGCGCAGCTCGCGGTGCTCGATGAGGCGTGGGGGTCCTTCCGTCGCCAGCGAGCGGAGCCGAATCCTTCCGCCGCCATCCAGGACCTGTCCCGGCGCTTCACCTCCTTCCGGCAGCGTCACCGCGCGTGGCTCGTGCGCGACGCGCTGTTCGACGTGCTGTGCGAGGAGAAGGGCGTCCCGGACTGGCGGCCCTGGGCGGACTCGCTGGATGGACGCCTGTGGAATCCGGCGCCGGGTGAAGAGTCCGCAGCGGCAGCTCGAGTGCTGGCGCTGGAGTCGCGATACGGCGACACACTGGAGCGTTACGCGTTCCTCCAGTTCCTGGTGCACACGCAGCACGAGGTGCTCCGGGAGCGGACGGCGACGTGGCGCCTGAAGCTCTACGGCGACCTCCAGATTGGCTTCTCACCGCGCGACGCGTGGGCGTGGCAGGGACTGTTCCTGTGCACGTACCTGATGGGCGCGCCGCCCAGTCGCACGAACCCCGACGGCCAGCCGTGGAACTACCCGGTGCTGGACCCGGAGCAGTTCTTCATGGAGGGCGGTGAGGGACCGTCGCAGGGCTTCCGCCCGGGAGCGGTGCTGCGCTTCATGGATGCCCGGATGGACAAGATGCTCGCCGAGTACGACGGGCTTCGCCTGGACCATCCGCATGGGCTCGTGTGCCCGTGGGTATATCGCTCGAACCAGTGGGACCCCGTGGCCGCCGTTCAACAGGGCGCGCGGCTGTTCTCGTCACCTGACCTGCCCGAGCACCCCGAGCTGGCGCGCTATGCGCTCGTGTCACCGGAGCAGGTGGACCGCTCGGTGCCTCGCTATGTGGACGGAGAGGTCAAGTCGCTGACGCCCGAGCAGGTGGAGCGCTTCAGCGTCCTCTTCGACACGGTGGTCGCCGCGGCCCGGCGCAATGGTCGCGAGCTGGGGGACCTGCTGGGCGAGGTGCTGAGCACGATGCCGTACCCGCTGGGACGCGTGCTCGCGCGGTACGGGATGGGCCGCTTCCGCGTCACGCAGAAGGCGGACCTGCGCAACCCGGCGGACGTGTATCGCAGCGAGAACGCGGCGGCCGAGGACTGGATGATGGTCGGCAAC
Source organism: Myxococcus sp. AB025B (assembly GCF_006518215.1). Lineage (NCBI taxonomy): Bacteria > Pseudomonadati > Myxococcota > Myxococcia > Myxococcales > Myxococcaceae > Myxococcus > Myxococcus sp. AB025B. Next base: position 11,904 of record NZ_SRLW01000188.1, on the reverse strand, counting down.
CACGACACGAAGTCGCTGTGGCGCCTGGTGGGAGACTGGCAGTGGCGTGGGACGCTGCGGGCGCAGGCGGACTATCTGGCGACGCGGCTGTGCCCGGAGGTCGAGCACCGTGAGGGCTTCGCGCGCGAGCTGGCGACGCACCCGGGGCGACTCGCGCAGGCGAAGCTGGCGGACCTGTTCGCCAGCCGCGCGCGCAATGTCATGGTGTTCTTCACGGACCTGCTCGGGATGCCGGAGACGTACAACGAGCCGGGCACCATCGACGAGCGCAACTGGTCGCTGCGTGTGCCCTCGGACTGGATGCGCGAGTATCGCGAGCGGCTTCGCGGCGATGCGGCCATGAACCTTCCTGGCGTGCTCGCGATGGCGCTGCGTGCGGGGGGCGCTCCCGCGAGACAGAAGCACCGCGAGCTGCTCGCGGGACTGGACCGACTGGCGGCGGAGCTGCGTGGCGGGATGTGAGGGTCTCCTGCCCGTTGCTCGATGACGACGGGGCCGTCCCACGAACGCATCGAGGCGGGCAGGACTCAGACCGGGCGAGAAGCGGTGCGCTGCTACCGCATTAGACCTGGTCCCGCGCATGACTGCGGAAGCGGCATGCCCCAGCTCGCCTCGGAACAGGCGCCCCGTGCTTCGCTGCGACCTCGGAAGTGGTGGGGCCCACCGCTTCATCAACCTCGGCCTCGCGCATGACTGCGGAAGCGGCATGCCCCAGCTCGCCTCGGAACAGGCGCCTCCGTGATTCACTTCGACCCCGGAAGTGGTGGGGCCCACCACTTCATCAACCTCGGCCTCGCGCATGACTGCGGAAGCGGCATGCCCGAGCTCGCCTCGGAACAGGCGCCCCCGTGCTTCACTTCGACCCCGGAAGTGGTGGGGCCCACCGCTTTTCAGCCTCTCGGGGCCGCGCATGACCGCGAGAGGGCCCTGCCCTGGCACGCCTCGCGACAAGCGCCCCCGTGCTTCGCTTCGACCCCGGAAGTGGTGGGGCCCACCGCTTTTCAGCCTCTCGGGGCCGCGCATGACCGCGAGAGGGGCTTGCCCTGGCACGCCTCGCAACAGGCGCCCCGTGCTTCACTTCGACCCCGGAAGTGGTGGGGCCCACCGCTTCCGCCTCGGCCTCGCGGATGCCCGTGGGAGGGGCCCTGCCAGAGTTCGCCTGGGAACAGGCATCTCAGTGCTTCACGTCCACCACGAGTCGAGTGGGCTCGCGCAGTTCCAGGATGCGGAATGGCGCGTTGCTCTTGTTGCCCAGCACCCACGTCACCTCGCCCTCGAAGTCACACGTGCGCTCCAGCTCGAGCAACACCGGCAACGCGGGCTTCAGCTCGCGCGTGGCCACCGTGGGCTCACCCGCATCCGTATGCGCCTTCGCCGGCGTGAAGCTCACCTGGAGCTGGCCCTTGCCCGCCAGCGTCACCGGGTTCCCCGAGCCACACTGCACCACGGGCTCCTTCGCGTACTCCACGCGATAGCCGGGCAGCTGCGTCCCCTCGAACTCGAACACCACGCGGTCGTAATCCGGGTGCGCTCCCGCGCGCACCGAGCGCAGCGTGGCCTGCGGTACGTCCCTGCGGTCCAGGCTCACCGCGTCCGTGGTCCACTCGCGGTTCTTCGGATTCTCGGGCGTGACTCCACCCGAGCCACCGCCCGACGGCGCCCCTGTGCCCGCGCCAGTCGCGCCGCCCGATGGCGAGCCCGTGCCTGACGGAGCGCCCGAGCCCGCCGACGGCGAGCCCGAACCCGACGGAGCGCCCGCGCCCGCCGATGGCGAGCCCGCTCCCGAAGGAGCCTCCGCACCAGGCTCCTCGGGAGGCAGCTCTCCCACGGCCACGGGAGGCTTCGCGGCGGCTTCACCTCCACGCGGAACCGCGCCCTCGGGCGCACCCGAGGGCTGCGCGGGAGCGTCATCGGGTGCTGGCAGCTCGGCCGCCGGATGCGGCGGGGCCTCTTCCTTCTTCGAGCACCCGGTGCCCACGAGGCATCCGGCCAGCCACAGCGATGACAGCCAGCGTCCCGCACGCTTCATCGTTCCTCCCCAGGGGGCCCGCGAAAGAGGGGCCACGGAGGACACCCTCTCTCACGACAGGGGGGCCACGTGCCAGCACCACCGGCCCGTGACGAGAAGCCGACAGTGTCACTCCGCCGAGGCCGTCGCCCGCGTCAGCGCCCCCAGGTCCGCGTCCCGCAGGAACTTCACCAGCACCCCGTCAATCTTCCGCGTGCCGCCCTCCACCACCGTCGGCTTCAAGAAGAAAAGATTGTTCCAGTTGAAGTCGTACAGCGCCTGCTCCGCCGCGTCGGACCAGTCCCCATTCATGGGCCCGCGGTAGTACCCGAGCTTGCGCAGCACCTGCTTCACGTCCCGCGCGATGTCCGCCGTCAGCGTCACGCGGTCCTGGGCGTACACGTCCGCGAGCGTGCCCTGGTAGCGGTTGAGCTCCACGCCCAGCTCCTGGAGCGCCTTCGTGCTGCCATGCACCACCGCCTCCGCGAGCACATGGGTGAAGAACGCCGTCTCGCTCGTGGTGTTCCAGACGCGGATGACACCCGAGCGCTCGCCGTTCTTGTCCCCGCCCACGCGCGCGCCGTGCACGAGCGACGCATACAGCCGCTGCGGCAGGCTGCCCTTCGCGCGCTGGAAGCCCGCGGCCATGGCCGTACACATGTCCGGCGTGGACATGTTGTTCGCCTGCACCACGAACGTCGCGCCCTGGATGGCACAGGTGTGCGCGCTCGTCTGCGCGCCCGAGCGCTGCCCCGTCGTCACGCTCCCATCCGGATGCAGCTTCACCGCGGCGAGCTGACGGATGGGCGCGTACGGGTCCAGCGCCAGCACCGCGTCGATGGCGGCCTGGGGCGCCTCGCCCGCGTCGATGCGCGCGATGACACCCTGGGCATCATCCACCGAGGGCAGCGCCATCGTGGCCACCGCGATGTCCGAGCGCCCATACGGCACCAGCCCGCTGACCCCGCTCGGGAAGGAGATGACGGCCATCCCGCACGACTGCTCCACCGCGTCACACGCGACGATGGCGCGCGTGCCGAAGAGGCTCCGGTTGAGGGGGCGGCCGCCTTCCGCCGACGCCTGGGTGGAAGCGAGCATCAGGAACGCCACGAGCCACGAGCCACGCTCGAACAACTTCATACGGACACCTCTGGGCAAGGCGCTCCCGTGGCGGACCGCGACGTCCGCGTGGAGACGCCCTTCCTGTCAGGGATGGATGTCGGTGCGCGGACCCGCCCACGCCCCGAAACTGCTGGAGCCTGAACGGAAGGCCCTTCCGGGACATATCGGGAAGGCTCGCCAACCCTTGCGCCCGGCAAACACCCGTGGGCCGGGCCGGGGAGGGCCCGCCGGGCCGGGTGCCCCGCGGGTTCCGCTTCCGGTACGCGCGAAGCCGTGGCACTCCCACCCAGGGATTGCAGGACGCACCCCACAAGTTGCCGGGTGGCGGGTATGGTGCGCGCCCGGCCGCAGCCCGCGTCCCCCTTACGCGCACGAACCGGAGACACATCCCCCATGGCTCTCGACCTCACCTCCCTCCCCCGTCCCTCGAGGGACGACGCCACCGTCGGTACCATGGCGCGGGGCCTCGTCGGCAGCGAGATCCTCCGCATCGCCGCGGAGGTCCGGGAGCTCGTCGCCAAAGGTCGCAAGGTGTGCAACCTCACCGTGGGTGACTTCAGCCCGCGCGAGTTCCCCATCCCCGAGGGACTGCGCACGCACATCACCGCCGCGCTCCAGGCCGGCGAGACGAACTATCCGCCCTCCGACGGCGTGCTGGACCTACGCCAGGCGGTGCAGCGCTTCTACGAGCGCGCCCTGGGCCTGAAGTACCCGCTGGAGGGCATCGTCATCGCGGGCGGCGCCCGGCCCATCATCTACGGCACCTTCCGCAGCGTGCTCGATGACGGCGAGACGGTCGTCTACCCGGTGCCGTCGTGGAACAACAACCACTACATCCACATGATGAACGCGAAGGGCGTCGTGGTGACGACGGACCCCTCGCACGGCTTCATGCCCACGCTGGAGCAGCTCACGCCGCACCTGGGCACCGCGCGCCTGTTGTGCCTGTGCAGCCCGCTCAACCCCACGGGCACCATGATTTCCAAGGACGTGCTCGGCGCCATCTGCGAGCGCGTCGTCGCGGAGAACCGCGAGCGCGAGAAGACGGGCCGCAAGCCCCTCATCCTGATGTACGACCAGATCTACTGGGTGCTGAGCTTCGGCTCGGAGAAGCACGTGACGCCGGTGGAGCTGGTGCCGGAGGTCGCGCCCTACACCGTGTTCGTGGATGGCATCTCCAAGGCGTTCGCCGCCACGGGCGTGCGCGTGGGCTGGGGCGTGGGCCCGCCGAGCATCATCGCGCGCATGCGCGACGTGCTGGGCCACGTGGGCGCGTGGGCGCCCAAGGCCGAGCAGGTCGCCGTGGCGCGCTACCTGGACGACGTGCCCGCCACCGAGTCCTTCTTGAAGGAGATGCACCAGCGCGTGGACGCGCGCCTGGAGGCGCTGCACAAGGGTCTGTCGCGCATGCGCGAGGCGGGGCTGCCGGTGCGCCACATCGCGCCGCAGGGCGCCATCTACCTGTCCGTCCAGTTCGACCTGGTGGGCAAGAGCGGCCTGAAGACCAATGACGACATCCGCAAGCTCCTCCTGGAGAAGGCGGGCCTCGCGGTGGTGCCCTTCCAGGCGTTCGGCCTGAAGGAGGACACCGGCTGGTTCCGCCTGTCCGTGGGCGCCACGTCCGTGGCGGAAATCGAGGACGTGCTGCCCCGCGTGGAGGCCACCCTGCGCGAGGCGCTCGGCGCGAAGTAGTCGAGCCGGCTCGAAGCCCGGGCCCACGTCCCCCTGGACGTGGAAGTGGGCCCGGGAATACACGGAAAGGACCGGAGTTCAGCCAGGGACGCGCCCGGCTGACGTATCCCTGTCGCCGGTCCCCACCCGAGACGCGCGCGCCTTCGTGCCCATGCTCAAGCGATTCGTGGATGTCCGTGACGAGGAGGTCGGCGCCGTCCTCGGGTCCTTCGTCTATTTCTTCACGCTGATGTGCGGCTACGCCATCCTGCGCCCCATCCGCAACGAGATGGGGACGGCGGGCAGCGTGAAGGGGTTGCCGTGGCTGTTCACGGCGACGTTCCTGGTGATGCTGCTGGCGGTGCCCGCGTTCTCCGCGCTGGTGGCGCGCTGGCCCAGGCGCGTGGTGTTGCCGCGCATCTACCGCTTCTTCCTGGTGTCGCTGCTGGTCTTCTTCGCGCTCCTGAAGCTGGAGGTGGCGAAGGAGCCGGTGGCGCGCGTCTTCTACATCTGGCTGAGCGTCTACAACCTGTTCGTGGTCTCCATCTTCTGGAGCTTCATGGCGGACGTCTTCGCCAGCGAGCAGGGCAAGCGGCTGTTCGGCTTCATCGCCGCGGGTGGCACCACGGGCATGCTGGTGGGGCCGTTCCTGGTGGGGCGGCTGGCGGAGCCGGTGGGGCCGGTGAACCTCATCCTCATCTCCGCGGTGCTGCTGGAGGTGAGCGCGCAGTGCGTGCGGTGGCTGAGCCGCTGGGCGCGTGACGTGCAGCACCAGCCGCCCTCGGCCGAGGGGCCCGTGGGGGGCGGGGTGCTCGCGGGGCTGAAGCTGCTGGTGGCGTCGCCGATGTTGTTGGCGCTGGGGCTGCAGGTGCTGCTGTACGCGGCCACGTCCACGTTCCTGTACTTCCAGGAGGTGCAGCTGGTGGCGCAGGTGGGCAAGGACGCGGCGTCGCGGACGGCCCTCTTCGGGGACATCGACTTCTATGTGCAGTTGTTGACGTTGGCGCTGCAGACGCTCGTCACCGGGCGCATCATCTCGCGCCTCGGGTTGGGGGCGGCGCTGACAGTGGCGCCGGTGGTGACGGGGCTGGGCTTCCTGGGGCTGGCGGCGGTGCCGGTGCTGGGCGTGCTGGTGGTGTTCAAGGCGCTGCGCGGGGCCAGCCACTACGCGCTGGAGCGGCCGTCGCGCGAAATCCTCTTCACCACGGTGGACCGCGAAGCGCGCTACAAGTCCAAGAGCTTCATCGACACGGTGGTGTACCGGGGCAGCGACACGGTGAGCGCGTGGTTGCAGGGCGGGCTGACCGCGCTGGGGTTGGGGATGACGGGGCTGTCGTTGGCGGCGGTGCCGTTGGCGGGGCTGTGGTGGGGGGTGTCGCTGTACCTGTCGCGGGAGCAGCGGCGGCTGTCTCGCGAGGGTGGGGATGTGCTGGTGCCCGCGGCGCCGGACAATGCCGCCGCCCGTTGAGCAATCTTCCTCGCAGTGCTTCCTCGTGGCAGGAGACGACACGCTATGAAGCTGTCTCGCAGGGATGTGATTCAGGGTGCCGTGGTCGCCGGTTCGTTGTTCGCCATGGGCTGTGCGTCCTCGAAGGGCGCGTCGGGTGGTGGCACGGCGGAGCCTGGGACGCAGGGTCAGGGGAGTGAAGGGACGAAGGCGGGCAAGTCCCTGAGCATCCTCATCCTGGGGGGCACGAAGTTCCTGGGGCCGGCGCTGGTGGAGTCCGCGCAGGCCCGGGGGCACACCGTCACGCTGTTCAACCGCGGCAAGACGAACCCGGGCCTCTTCCCCAACGTGGAGAAGCTGCAGGGGGACCGCGACCCGAACAAGGGCGAGGGGCTCAAGGCGCTGCAGGGCCGCAAGTGGGACGCGGTGGTGGACACGTCGGGCTATGTGCCGCGCATCGTGAAGGCGTCCGCGGAGCTGCTCGCGCCCAACGTGGGGCACTACACCTTCGTGTCCAGCATCTCCGTCTACAAGGACGCGTCGAAGCCGGGCCTCACGGAGACGGCGGCGGTGGCCACGGTGGACGAGCCGAACTCGGAGGACGTGAACAAGTACTACGGCGGCCTGAAGGCGCTGTGCGAGAAGGCGGCGGAGACGGCGATGCCGGGCCGCGTGTTCAACGTGCGCCCGGGGCTCATCGTCGGGCCGGACGACCCGACGGACCGCTTCACGTACTGGCCGGTGCGCGTGGCCCAGGGCGGAGAGGTGCTCGCGCCGGGCACGGGGCATGACCCCACGCAGTTCATCGACGTGCGTGATCTGGCCGCGTTCATCATCCTGGGCGTGGAGAAGAACCTGGCGGGGCCCTACACGGCGACGGGGCCGGACAAGCCGCTGTTGATGCGTGACTTCCTGGAGCGCAGCAAGAAGGCGCTGCGCAGTGATGCGACGTTCATCTGGGCGCACCCGTCCTTCCTGGCGAAGCACAAGGTGGAGGCCTTCGGGGACATGCCGGTGTGGGTGACGCCGACGGGCGAGGAGGCGGGCCTGCTGCGGGTGAACATCGACAAGGCGCTGGCGGCGGGGCTCATGTTCCGGCCGCTGGAGGAGACGGTGCGCGACACGGTGGCGTGGTTCAAGTCGGAGCCGCCCGAGCGTCAGGCGAAGCTGAAGGCGGGCATCGCTCCGGCGCGCGAGAAGGAGGTGCTCGCGGCGTGGCACCAGGAGCACGACCAGGGCACCGCGACTCCCACGCGCTAGGCGCGGATGACGGTGACCTGACGACCCGAGGGCGTCCGGGCCTGTTCGGCCCGGGTGCGCTCGGCGATGGGCGGCTGGTTCGAGCGACGGTCGAAGAGCATCAGCCAGCCGCTGTCCAGACCCAGGCCCTGGAGATAGCCGTCGAGCTGCTCCAGGCCGTCGTTCAGCGGGTCCGACTCCCTGTCGCGCCAGACCTTGATTTCGATGGCGAGCGTGTCCGGTCCATGGCGCACGCACAGGTCCATGCGGCCCCGGCCGATGGCGTACTCGCGCTCGATGGTGCCCCCGCCGTTGACCACACGGTGGAGGAAGGCCATGAGCACCAGATGCGGCGCCACTTCGTGGTAGGGGGCCGAGGCGAGCAGCGGCTCGCCGTGCTGACGCCAGAAGGAGAGGAACGCCTCGCGCAACTGTTCGAGGTCCATTCGTCCGTTGGCACGCAGCCAGGATGGGTGGATGGCGGGAAGGGTGTCGCTCGTTCCCGAGGCCAGGGTTCGGACCAGGATCTCGCGGTAGATGGGGTTGGCCACCTCGAGTGTCCCTGCCGCATTTCTTCGCACCAGGCCCAGGTCGGTGGCGAAGCGTCGGTCATCTTCGGGGATGTCGCCCAGGAATTGGCCCGCGAGCATCGGCTCGAGGATGGCTCGGATGCGAGGCTCGCGAAGACGGGCCGCGAGGCTGTCCAGGTGGGTCTCCTGGCGATAGATGAGAGTCGCCTTGGCGCGCTCGATGTCCTGGCGGCGCACCGGCTGGCTCACGTCGGTGACCAGCTCCTCCACGGCCACCTTGGCCAGTGCGTTGACGAGCCAGGGCTGTCCCTGGGTGAGCTCGAAGGCGAGTGAGATGGCCTCGGGCTCGAAGCGCTGTCCCGTGTCGGCGGTGTGCTGGGCGTAGAGCTCGGCGACCTCTTCCTCCGTGAAGTCGCGCACCGTCAGCGAGCGCACCTTGATGTTGAAGGGGCTGGAGGCTCCCAACCGATCCGAGCCTCCGGAGGCCACCTTGTAGTCGCGAACATCTCTCAAGCCGATGAGCGCCATCGACGAGGGGAAGTTCAGGGGGCGGTTGCGGTATCCATCCCGGAGTTGACGCAGCACGGAGACGAGGACCTCGTTCCTCACGGCATCGACCTCGTCCAGGAAGATGACGAGCGGCTTTCCCGCGGCCTGGGACCAGGCTTCGAGCGCGCTGGCGATGCGGTGCCCTGGAGGGGCCACCGGGAACTCCGGAGGCTGCTGCGTGGCGGGCAGCTGTGCTCGCGCGGCGGACCGCCAGCTCGAGAGGGCGGCATCCTCGGCGGCGCCGGTGTCGTCGGGAAACCCCGCGCCCACCTCCATGCTGACGAGGGCCGCCACGTAGCGTCCCTCCTGCGAGAGCTCGCGAGCGAACGACAGGAGCGCCGTCGTCTTGCCCACCTGCCGAGGTGCATGGACGACGAAGTAGCCCTGCTGCTCCACGAGTCGCCGGACCTCGGGCAGCCGGCGCATGGCCGGCAGCATGTAGTGGTGGTCCGGATTGCACGGACCGGCGGTGTTGAACCAACGGGGCATGGCCGGAAGGTACTTGCGTCTCCTCCCAGGGCAAAGGCCCATGGACCCGAGGGTGTCCGGGCCTGTGCGGCCCGGGTGCTCAGAGTCGCCCGAGGATCTCCGCCTTCTTGCGCTCGAAGTCGTCCATCGTGATGAGCCCCTCGCCGAGCATCCGCTGCAGGTCCGCGAGGGACTTCACCGGGTCCTTCGGAGGACTGACGGGTTTGCCCGCCAGCAGCGCGGCGAGCTGGCCCAGGTCCTGCTCGACGACGGGCCCGACGACGGCGACCCGCTGGGGGTCATCGGGGGCGACCTTGACGTTGAGCTCCAGGCCCGGCGTGAACACCCGCACGTTCCAGTCGTGGTAGCGGTCCAGCACCCAGACCTCGTAGCTCGGGCGGTCCGGCAAGGTGACTTCGAGCAGATGGTTGTAGCGGGCGCGCTTCTGGTTGCTCATCGCCGTGCGCTCGCTGCGCAGCAGGATGGCCCGGGCCGGCAGCCCCTGCTCACGCACCTTCCGGTGCTTGAGCCACGCCCCGAGGATGCGGACGGTGAGCCAAACGCCGACGCCGGTGCCTATCAGGATGAGCAGGGGAACCAGGAACCGGGCTGCGGACAAGGGCGTTTCGGCGTTCATCGTGCTCTCTCGACGGTGACGGCACGGCTCCGACCGCGGCCGCGTCCAGCGACTCTAGACGCACGGCCTCCGGCTCGAAACCCGTCATGTCCGCACGACATGACATGATGTCGCGGAATGCGGGGCCGATTCCCGGACGCAGCGGCTCCGACCACCGAAGAGGACTCACGATGATGTCTCGCCTGTCCTGGTGCTCGCCCCGGCGGCAGGGTGCCATCGCGCTGCTCGCCCTGTCGCTCGTGGCCTGTGGTGGCAAGGAGGTCCGTCCGGAGGGCAACGCGGGGACTCCGGACGCGGGCCCCGGTCAGGCACATCCCTGCGCGCCGGTGAGCCTGACGCGCGACGTGGACCTGGAGGGCTTCCACACGGACCGCTACACGTGGCGCGACGGCGACTGCGCGCCCCGCTCGGCCTTCCTCGTGCGCAACGACGCCCAGGACCCCGCGGGCTGGCACGGCGGCTACCTCCGCCGCTACGTCTACGAGGCCCACGGCGCCGCGCGTACCTGCGACGGTGCCACCAACGAGGTCCCCGGCTGGGGCATGGTGACGTGCCACGTGCGCGCCGGCGCCGACTGGGGCAACTGGACCGAGAAGGTGACGGGCACGGGCCGCACCCTCTTCGAGGGACGCCACCACGCACTGCACGAGTTCCGCTGGTCGCTGCCGCTCGAGGGCCACATCGTCGACGTCACCGTCCACTACCTCTTCGCCACCGGACGCGACCACCCGCTCTACGCCATCACCCACGACGCCTCGCGTGTCGCGCCCGACGCGCTGGAGGCGGACGTGCGCTCGCCCTATGGCGACCTGCTCTTCGACGGCAACGCGAACGCCGAAATCGCCGGGCTGGGCTGGGGAGACCGCTACCGCTTCCACACGCTCGCCTCGCCGGTGACGATGGCCAGCGGCTGGGACTACCGCGAGCCCAACGTCGTCCCCTTCACCCGCATGTGGACCACCACCCCGGACGCGGAGATGGGCGTGGTGCAGACGCAGACCTGGCAGCAGAAGCCCGCGGGCGGCTACTGGCTCTACTCGAGCTGGGGCCAGCGCAACGAGCGCGGCCCGCTGCCGGACGACTGGAACTGGACCTTCCAGCTCAACCAGTACCAGCTCCCCTCCACCACGCGCTCCCACCGCATGGCCTGGGGCAGCAACTACGGCGCGCTCGGCTGGCGCCAGTACGCGCGCTACGGCGACGACGGCATGCTCTCCGGCCACCCCTACCAGAGCTACTCGGTCTTCATGGTGCTGGGCACGCACACGGAAGACTCCGTGCTCCGCAGCGTCTCGGAGGTGGAGTCCTGGCAGCGCGTGCGCCTCACCGCCACCCGGGGCACCGTGGTGACGCAAGGGCCCGGGGGCGTGGGCCGCACCGACTCCGTGCCCTTCGACGTGCCCGGCTACAACCCCGTCTACGCGACGTGGGAGGCCCGCGCCGCGGACAACCGCGCCGAGCTGCGCTTCGACACCGGCACCCAACCGCTCGAGCACCCCGTGCTGGTGCTGCGCGGCTACACCGCCACGACGCCCCCTTCGCGCGTGCTCCTGGACGAGCGGGTGCTCACCGCGGACGCGGACTACTTCGCCTCCGTCGACGACGCGGGCGACGCGCTGTGGCTCACCCTCCACCGCACCCTCACCGGCACCGCGACGCTGCGCCTGGAGTGACGTGCCCTGGAAAAGCAACGGGGGATGCTCCGGTGTACGCGGAGCACCCCCCGGATGAATGACCTGGCTCGGAGTCCGCTCTCCCCCTCTGGCGAGCGTCACTCCTCCGGGTCCCCTGCCACGGATGACGCCGCCCCCGCGACGCCACCCTCCTACCCGCCCTGAGTGTCCGGAGGGCCTTGGACCCCTCCAGCGAAGACCTCGACTGCGACTCGAGCGCTCCCCCCGGTGCGCTCGCCGACGGCCGGACCCTCGGGTGCCCCAAGCACCCGGTGTCTCAGCTACCGGCTTCAGGGCCAGGACCGCGCCGGCTGCGAGATGGCTCGCATCCGCGCCAGCGTCTGGGCCCAACCGAACGTCTGCGGGCGCATGGAAGCCACCCGCGTCACGTGCTCCATCTCCTGCCGCAACACCCCCAGCGCCTTCGACTTCGTCAGCGCCACGAGCTCCCTGCGCTTCGCCCCCGCGAAGACAGCCAGCTCCGGCACCGCGATGTCCCCCTCTCGTGCTTCGAGAGCGCTGGGGTGTCCCCCCTGGATGCGACCCCGGGCCCTGTGTGC